>NZ_JBEOTZ010000029.1:69454-120476 GCF_040303825.1 Streptomyces sp. NPDC094143 | reverse complement strand
ACAAAAAAAACTGGCTGGGCAGTCCCCTGTTTCCCTACCCCTATCCCCCCAACTCCCCCCCCCCCCCCCCGGCCCGGGGGGCCCCCCCCCCCGGGGGCTCCGCGGCCCACCCCCCCCCCCCCCCGCTGTCCGGGCGGGGCCGCCTCAAGCCACGCGAGGAAACCGGTCAGCGCGTCCTCGCTCATCGCGAGCTCGAGACGCGTGCCCCGGTGCAGACAGGCCAGGATCACGTGGTCGGACAGGAGCGCCAGCTCCTCCTCGCCCTCCGGTACCCGGCGGCCCGCCACCTCGATCGCGGACCGCTCCAGGACGCGGCGCGGGCGCGGCGAGTACGAGAAGACGCGGAACCACTCGACGCGGTCGCCGTTGTACCGGGCCACCCCGTACGCCCAGCCCTTGCCGTTGGTGTCGCTCTGCTCCGCGACGTCCCAGCGCAGGCTGGCGTCGAAGGTGCCGCCCGAACGCTGGATCAGCCGGCGGCGCAGCCCGAAGACGAACAGGCCCACCACCACGAGGGCCACCACGATTCCGCACACAGTCAGAGCGAGGACCATCGACACCGACCTCCTCGTCTCCTAGGTAACGGAACGTAAAAAACACCCACATCCGCCTCAGCCGCGGCCGGGTCCGGATCTCTCCGGTACCCAGCCGCGGCTGAGTGACGTCTTCACACGGCCGGCGGCGTCAGCGCGCCGCCGTCGCAGCCCGCAGCCGGACGTCCGCGCGGCGCTTGGCCTCCGCGTCGTCCTCCGCCTTCGCGCGCTCCAGCTCCCGCTCCGCGCGCTGGACGTCGATCTCGTCCGACAGCTCGGCGACTTCCGCCAGCAGCGAGAGCTTGTCGTCGGCGAACGAGATGAAACCGCCGTGCACCGCGGCGACGACCGTCCCGCCGTCGCTCGTGCGGATGGTCACCGGGCCCGACTCCAGCACACCGAGCAGCGGCTGGTGACCGGGCATGACGCCGATGTCGCCGGACGTGGTGCGCGCGACGACCAGGGTGGCCTGGCCGGACCAGACCTCACGGTCGGCCGCGACCAGCGCGACGTGCAGCTCAGCAGCCAAGGGTGGCTCCTCGGGTCACCACCCGGCGGGAGTGCCGGGTGTTGGTTACAAGTCTAATGGGCGTGACGAAGGGGGCGGGACGTTCCCCGCCCCCTCCGGCGTGAGCACGAGGCTCACATCGAGCACGAGGCTCAGGAGACGCCGAGCTCCTTGGCGTTCTTCTTCAGGTCCTCAAGACCACCGCACATGAAGAACGCCTGCTCCGGGAAGTGGTCGTACTCGCCGTCGCAGATCGCGTTGAACGCGGCGATCGACTCGTCCAGCGGCACGTCCGAACCGTCCACGCCGGTGAACTGCTTGGCGGCGTGGGTGTTCTGGGACAGGAAGCGCTCCACGCGACGGGCACGGTGGACGACGAGCTTGTCCTCCTCGCCGAGCTCGTCGATACCGAGGATCGCGATGATGTCCTGCAGGTCCTTGTACTTCTGCAGGATGTTCTTCACGCGCATCGCGGCGTTGTAGTGGTCCGCCGAGATGTACCGCGGGTCGAGGATGCGGGACGTCGAGTCCAGCGGGTCCACGGCCGGGTAGATGCCCTTCTCGGAGATCGGACGGGACAGAACCGTCGTCGCGTCGAGGTGGGCGAAGGTGGTGGCCGGGGCCGGGTCGGTCAGGTCGTCCGCGGGGACGTAGATCGCCTGCATCGAGGTGATCGAGTGACCACGGGTCGAGGTGATGCGCTCCTGCAGGATGCCCATCTCGTCGGCCAGGTTCGGCTGGTAGCCCACCGCGGAGGGCATACGGCCGAGCAGGGTCGACACCTCGGAACCGGCCTGGGTGAAGCGGAAGATGTTGTCGATGAAGAACAGCACGTCCTGCTTCTGGACGTCGCGGAAGTACTCCGCCATCGTCAGGCCGGCCAGGGCCACGCGCAGACGGGTGCCCGGGGGCTCGTCCATCTGGCCGAAGACCAGGGCGGTCTTGTCCAGAACGCCGGACTCTTCCATCTCCGCGATGAGGTCGTTGCCCTCACGGGTGCGCTCGCCGACGCCCGCGAAGACGGAGACGCCCTCGTGGAGGTTGGCGACACGCATGATCATTTCCTGGATCAGCACGGTCTTGCCGACACCGGCACCACCGAACAGACCGATCTTGCCGCCCTTGACGTACGGGGTGAGCAGGTCGACGACCTTCAGGCCCGTCTCGAACATCTCGGTCTTCGACTCGAGCTGGTCGAACGCGGGGGCCTTGCGGTGGATGGGCCAGCGCTCGCCCGTGTGGACCTCGTCGCTGTTCAGCACCTCACCGAGGGTGTTGAACACCTTGCCCTTGGTGAAGTCGCCGACGGGGACGGAGATGCCCGCGCCGGTGTCGGTCACCGGGGCCTGGCGGACGAGACCGTCGGTGGGCTGCATCGAGATGGCGCGGACCAGGCCGTCACCCAGATGCTGGGCGACCTCCAGGGTCAGCGTCTTCT
Source organism: Streptomyces sp. NPDC094143 (assembly GCF_040303825.1). NCBI lineage: Bacteria > Bacillati > Actinomycetota > Actinomycetes > Kitasatosporales > Streptomycetaceae > Streptomyces > Streptomyces sp. NPDC094143. The sequence goes on along the minus strand of NZ_JBEOTZ010000029.1, from coordinate 117,997 downwards.
TCTCGCCCGCCAGCGCCGGGTCGGCGACCTCGACGTGAAGGGCGTTGTAGATCTCCGGCATCGCGTCGACGGGGAACTCCACGTCGACGACCGGGCCGATGACCCGCGCGACGCGGCCAGTGGCCACGCCAGCAGGAGCGGTCGGCTCAACAGTGGTGGTCATTTGTCAGTCACTCCCCGCGGTCGCGTCGGCCAGGGCACTGGCGCCACCGACGATCTCGCTGATTTCCTGGGTGATTTCGGCCTGGCGGGCCTGGTTGGCAAGCCGGGTGAGCGTCTCGATGAGCTCGCCGGCGTTGTCGGTGGCCGACTTCATCGCGCGCCGCGTGGCGGCGTGCTTGGAGGCGGCCGACTGGAGCAGCGCGTTGTAGATGCGGCTCTCCACGTAACGCGGCAGCAGGGCGTCCAGGACGTCCTCCGCCGAGGGCTCGAAGTCGAACAGCGGGAGGATCTCGCCCTTGGCGGGCTTCGCCTCCTCGGCGACCTCGTCGAGGCTGAGCGGCAGCAGCCGTGCCTCGATCGCCGTCTGCGTCATCATCGACACGAACTCGGTGTAGACGATGTGGAGCTCGTCCACGCCGCCCTCGGCCGTCTCCGTCTCGATGGCCTCGATCAGCGGTGCCGCGACCTTCTTGGCGTCCGCGTACGACGGGTCGTCGGTGAAGCCCGTGAACGACTCCGCGACCTTGCGCTCGCGGAAGTTGTAGTGGGCGACACCACGGCGGCCGACGATGTAGCTGACGACCTCCTTGCCCTCGGCCTCCAGCTTCGCCGTGAGCTTCTCCGCGGCCTTGATGGCGTTGGAGTTGAAGGCGCCGGCCAGACCGCGGTCGCTCGTGAGGAGCAGGACCGCGGCGCGGGTCGGGTTCTCCGCCTCCGTCGTCAGCGGGTGCTTGGTGTTGCTACCGGTGGCGACCGCCGTGACCGCCCGGGTGAGCTCGGTCGCGTACGGGGTGGAGGCCGCCACCTTGCGCTGCGCCTTGACGACGCGCGAGGCGGCGATCATCTCCATCGCCTTGGTGATCTTCTTGGTCGCGGTGACGGATCGGATGCGACGCTTGTAGACCCGGAGCTGGGCTCCCATGAGTCAGGTCCCTTCCGTCGTCACTTGCCGGCAGCCGGGGCGTCCTCGCCGAGCAGCTTGCCGTCGGAGGTCTCGAACTGCTTCTTGAACTCCGCGATGGCCTCGGCGACGGCCTGCAGGGTGTCGTCGGACATCTTGCCGCCCTCACGGATGGAGGTCATCAGGCCCTGCTCCTTGCGGTGCAGGTACTCCAGCAGCTCCTTCTCGAAGCGGCGGATGTCGGCGACGGGGACGTCGTCCATCTTGCCGGTGGTGCCGGCCCAGACGGAGACGACCTGGTCCTCGGTGGCCATCGGCTGGTACTGCGGCTGCTTCAGCAGCTCGACCATGCGCTGACCGCGCTCCAGCTGCGCCTTCGACGCGGCGTCCAGGTCGGAACCGAAGGCGGCGAACGCCTCCAGCTCACGGAACTGGGCGAGGTCCACGCGCAGACGGCCGGAGACCTGCTTCATCGCCTTGTGCTGCGCGGAACCACCGACTCGGGAGACGGAGATACCCACGTTCAGCGCGGGGCGCTGACCGGCGTTGAACAGGTCCGACTCCAGGAAGCACTGGCCGTCGGTGATGGAGATGACGTTGGTCGGGATGAACGCCGAGACGTCGTTGGCCTTGGTCTCGACGATCGGCAGACCGGTCATCGAACCGGCGCCCATCTCGTCGGAGAGCTTGGCGCAGCGCTCCAGCAGACGGGAGTGCAGGTAGAAGACGTCACCCGGGTAGGCCTCACGGCCCGGCGGGCGGCGCAGCAGCAGCGACACGGCGCGGTAGGCGTCGGCCTGCTTCGACAGGTCGTCGAAGATGATCAGGACGTGCTTGCCCTGGTACATCCAGTGCTGGCCGATGGCCGAACCGGTGTACGGCGCCAGGTACTTGAAGCCGGCCGGGTCGGACGCCGGGGCGGCGACGATGGTCGTGTACTCCAGCGCGCCGGCCTCCTCCAGAGCGCCGCGCACGCCGGCGATGGTGGAGCCCTTCTGGCCGATGGCGACGTAGATGCAGCGGACCTGCTTGTTCGGGTCGCCCGTGCGCCAGTTGTCGCGCTGGTTGATGATCGTGTCGACGGCCAGGGCGGTCTTGCCGGTCTGACGGTCACCGATGATCAGCTGGCGCTGGCCGCGGCCGATCGGGGTCATCGCGTCGACGGCCTTGTAGCCCGTCTCCATCGGCTCGTGCACCGACTTGCGGACCATGACGCCCGGGGCCTGCAGCTCCAGGGCGCGACGGTCTTCGGTCTCGATCTCGCCGAGGCCGTCGATCGGGTTGCCGAGGGGGTCCACCACGCGGCCGAGGTAGCCCTCGCCCACCGCGACGGAGAGAACCTCGCCGGTGCGGGAGACCGGCTGTCCCTCCTCGACGCCGCTGAACTCGCCGAGGACGATGGCACCGATCTCGCGCTCCTCGAGGTTGAGGGCGAGGCCGAGGGTGCCGTCCTCGAACTTCAGCAGTTCGTTGGCCATGGTCGAGGGCAGGCCCTCCACCTTCGCGATGCCGTCGCCGGCAAAGGTGACCGTACCGACCTCCTCGCGCGAGGCCGCGTCCGGCTTGTACGCCTGGACGAAGTTCTCCAGCGCGTCCCGGATCTCCTCCGGCCGGATCGTGAGCTCCGCCATCTGGGTTCCCTGCTCTCCTTGTTGGGCCCGAAGTTTCTTAGGGGGTCTGGGGGCGACCCCCAGGATTCTTCTGCACGGCCCAACCAGGGCCGTCGTAAGTACGTTGTGCCTATTGAGTTGCTGCTCAGCCGGCGAGCCGGCGGCTGGCGTCCTCGATGCGGTCCGCGAGGGAGCCGTTGATGACCTCGTCGCCGACCTGCACCCGGATTCCGCCGAGGACCTCGGGGTCCACGTCCAGGTTGAGGTGCATCGTGCGGCCGTAGAGCTTCGCGAGGGCGGCGCCCAGGCGCTGCTTCTGCGGGTCGCTCAGCGGCACCGCCGAGGTCACGGTGGCGACCGTGCGGTTCCGCCGGTCGGCGGCGAGCTTGGACAGGGACTCCAGTCCCGACTCCAGGCTACGTCCCCGCGGCGCGGTCACAAGGCGCGTCACCAGACGCTCGGTGGCCGACTGGGCCCTGCCGCCCAGCAGGCTGCGCAGCAGCTCGCTCTTGGCGGAGGTCGTGGCCTTGCGGTCGGTCAGCGCGGCGCGCAGCTCGGTGCTGCCGGAGACGATCCGGCCGAACCGGAACAGCTCGTCCTCGACGTCGTCGAGCTTGCCGGCCTGCTGTGCGGCGGTGAGGTCCGCGGTGTCGGCCAGCTGCTCCAGCGCGTCCACCAGATCGCGCGAACGCGACCAGCGGGAACGCACCATGCCCGCGACCAGGTCGGCGGCGGGGCCGCTGACCTGCGTGCCGAGCAGGCGCTGGGCCAGCCCGGCCTTGGTCTCACCGGCCTGCGCCGGGTCGGTGAGGACCCGACGCAGCGACACCTCGCGGTCGAGCAGCGCGGTGACGGCGGCCAGCTCGGCGGCGAGCTTCCCTGCGTCGACGGACGTGGAGTCCGTCAGCGCGTCGAGACGCTCTCGTGCGGCTGCCAGGGCCTCGCGGCTCGCTCCGTTCATCGGCCGGCCTCGGCCTTCTCCTCGAGCTCGTCGAGGAACCGGTCGATCACGCGGCTCTGGCGGGCGTGGTCCTCGAGGGACTCGCCGACGAGCTTGCCGGCCAGGTCGGTGGCGAGCTTGCCCACGTCCTGGCGCAGCGCGGACGCGGCGGCCTTGCGGTCGGCCTCGATCTGGGCGTGACCGGCGGCGACGATCTCCTCGCGCTGCCGCTGGCCCTCGGCCCGCATCTCGGCGATGAGGGCGGCACCCTGCTCCTGCGCCTCCTGGCGCAGGCGCGCGGCCTCGTGCCGGGCCTCGGCGAGCTGTGCCTTGTACTGCTCAAGGACGCTCTGGGCCTCGACCTTCATGGTCTCGGCCTCTTCGATACCGCCTTCGATCGCCGCGCGGCGCTCCTCCAGAACCTTGTTGATGTTCGGAAGCAGCTTCTTCCAGAAGAAGAAGAACACGATGGCGAAGGCGATGGTGCCGACGAGCAGCTCGGGGCCCGGAGGGATCAGCGGGTTCTGCTTCTCCTCGGCCGCCAGCTGCACCAGGTTGGCGATCACATCAGTGCCTTCCGTTGAAAGGTTTCGATCGTCCGGTCGTCTTTAGTAGACGAACGGCATGACGATGCCGATGAGGGCGAGCGCCTCACAGAACGCGAAACCGAGGATCTGGTTGGCACGGATCAGACCGGCCGCCTCGGGCTGGCGGGCCAGGGCCTGGGTACCGTTGCCGAAGATGATGCCGACGCCGACGCCGGGGCCGATGGCGGCAAGGCCGTAGCCGATGGAGCCGAGGTTGCCTTCGACGGCGGCGAGGGTCTCAAGGGCAGCCATGCTGAATCTTCCTTCTCTTTCAGGACCGATGGGGGTTGGCCACCGGACGTTCTGGGGGGCTGAGAGTGGTCGGGGCTCAGTGATGCTCGGCGAGAGCGCCCTGGACGTACGTGCAGGCGAGGAGTACGAAAACGTACGCCTGGACGGCCTGCACGAAAAGTTCGAAGACGATCATGACCGTGGCCATGACGAAGGAGACACCGGCCGCCGGGATCATCCAGCTGTTCAGCAGGTACCAGGACGCGACGGTGAACATGACCAGCATCAGGTGGCCGGCGAACATGTTGGCGAAGAGTCGCACCGCGTGCGTGAACGGTCGGACGAGCAGGTTCGAGAAGAACTCGATGAGCATCACGAGCGGCAGCACCGGGCCGAGCGACTTGTCGTAGCCGGTGACGTTCTTGAAGAACCCGACGAAGCCGTGCCGCTTGAAGGTCAGCCCGACCCACGTCACGTACACCACCGCGGCCAGGACGGCCGGGTAGGCGATGATCGAGGACACCGGGAACTGCGCGAGCGGGATCACGGACCAGATGTTCATGATCCAGATGAAGAAGAACAGCGAGACCATCAGGGGGACGTACTTCTCGCCCTCCTTCTTGCCGAGGGTCTCGTAGACGATGCCGCGGCGGACGAAGTCGTAGCCGGCCTCACCGACCATCTGCAGCTTGCCCGGCACCACCTTGGCCTTGCCGAAGGCCGCCCAGAAGAAGCCGATGACAAGGATGGTGGTGATGATGGCAAGCAGCATCACCTTGTTGAACTCGTACCCCCCGACCGTGCCAATCGGCTTGAAGAGGAACGAGTGCAGGCCCGGAGCCGGAAAACCACACCCGTTGTCGGACATGATCCGACAGCTCCAGTCAAAGGCGAGCTGGGTCTGGTCAGCACTCACCGCGGGCTCCTTCGGCGTGACGCATGGGTACGGCAACCTCGTTGTGTCGGCGCGGCGCAGGGCCGCGGTTCGGCACGGGACTGGTGTTACGGATGTGGGGGCGGCTGGGGGGCATCTCGCCTCGCGATGGAGCAGGCGTCAGCTCGGATGCCCGCGCCCGCGATGCCGCAGTTGGCACCGGACGATAGCAGGAGATCTCATGCCTCTTTATCCCGGCCCTATCCCTCACGACGAGTGCCCCGATTTTTCGGGCTTCCCGCCCGTCGTCGAATCGGGCTCGACGTAAAGGATCTTGGCCTTCATATGGGCACGCGCCTGCGCGGCGATCCATGCGAGAGTGCCGGCGACGAGCGTGAGGGCGAAGGCCTTGGGATGGAACAGCGTGGTGTTCTTGAACGCGGCCATGAAGACGAACAACAGCAGGATCTGCGCCGCGTAGAGCATCAGGCCCATCGCCTGGAAGAGGTGCGGAAGCGATTTGGCGGTGCGCTGCAGGACGTAGAGACCGATCCCCATGAACAGGATCACCACGAGCGTCGCGACGACCGCGCCGACCACCCCCTTGCCACCGGCCACCAGGCCACTGACGACGGCGGCGACAGCACCGACGGCAGCCGTGGGCACGGCGGCCTGGGCCAGAATCCGGGCGTCATTGGACGGCATGGCGGCAACTCCGCTTTCGCAGGGGGCAGGGGTGTCGTCATGGACGAGCGTAGTCCCGGGCTGAGTGAAGACCTCACGCCGCTGGACCGTCGCACTGCGGTCCTGCGGCTCTATCCGGGGGTTCTCGTGAACCGTATCACAAACTATTTGATGCAGTCTTTACCTGAAGGTGTGCGCACCGTCACACATGAGAGTGAATCCGCGCGTCTGAGCAAGAACTTCGCCGAGATGTCTGATATTGGGGCGCTTCGCACCCCCATCACCACCCCACGACTTGGCAATGCTCTAGTCAGATTCTTACCTTGTCCCGGCCTTGCGCCGGTCGGCCAGGCGTGAGCGGGCGCCGATGGCGGTCGCGCCGTTGACCCCCGCGACGCCGGACGCCACGGGGGTGCGGCTCCCGGGTCCGGCCGGGACCGGCTGGTCCGCCGCGGACGCCGGCGTCGAGGCCTCCGGCGCCAGGGCGGGGACCGCTCCGCGGCGCCGGTAGCGCGGCGGCACGAACCGCTCCATCCAGCGCGGCGTGCGCGGCGTGAACCGCGGCAGCAGGAGCAGCACCAGGCCGATCGCGCTGAGGAACACCACGCCGAGCACGATCCACATGGACGCCGAGTTGACCGAGTAGGCGAGCGCGCCGAAGGCGATGAGCGCGGACCAGAAGTACATGATCAGCACCGCGCGGCTGTGCGAGTGGCCGATCTCCAGCAGCCGGTGGTGCAGATGCCCGCGGTCGGCCGCGAACGGCGACTGGCCGCGCCAGGTGCGGCGCACGATCGCCAGGATCAGGTCGGCGGCCGGCACCGCGATGATCGTCAGCGGCAGCAGCAGCGGGATGTAGACCGGGACCGTCTGGTGCACGGCCTCCTTCTCGGACCCGACGTACAGGTTGAGCGCGTCCGGGTCGACCTGGCCGGTGACGGAGATGGCGCCGGCGGCCAGGACCAGGCCGATCAGCATCGAGCCCGAGTCGCCCATGAAGATCCGCGCCGGGTGCATGTTGTGCGGCAGGAAGCCCAGGCACATGCCCATCAGGATCGCCGAGAACAGCGTGGCCGGGGCGGCGGCCTCGACGCCGTACGAGTACCAGATGCGGTAGGCGTACAGGAAGAACGCGGTGGCCGCGATGCAGACCATGCCGGCCGCGAGGCCGTCCAGGCCGTCGACGAAGTTGACCGCGTTGATGGTGATGACGACCAGCGCGACCGTCAGCAGGGTGCCCTGCCACTGGGTGAGCGCCACCGAGCCGACGCCCGGGATCGGCAGCCACAGGATCGTCAGGCCCTGCACGACCATCACGCCCGCGGCGATCATCTGGCCGCCCAGCTTGATCAGGGCGTCGATCTCGAACTTGTCGTCCAGCACGCCGATCAGCCAGATCAGCGCGGCCCCGGACAGCAGCGCCCGCGGTTCGTTCGACGTCTCGAAGACCTGGTTGAGGTTGGTCAGGTGGTCGGCGACCAGCAGGCCCACGCACAGGCCGAAGAACATCGCGATACCGCCGAGCCGCGGAGTGGGTTCCCGGTGCACGTCACGTGCCCGGATCTCCGGCATCGCCCCGGCCACGATCGCGAACTTCCGTACCGGCCCTGTCAGCAGATACGTCACCGCGGCCGTGACGCAGAGCGTCAGCAGGTATTCACGCACGGGCTTCCCCACAGGTCTCGCTGGCCATCTCAGCTCCACACCCTAGCGATGCGCGCATATGGGTGGGGACTTCCGGGTAGCGACGATGGTTGCACGAGTGGCTGTGCACCTGGTGCGCTTATCCCGAGTCAGCGGGGATAGGGCGGAAATGCACCGGCCAGCTCCCGCACTTCTTCACGGGCTCTCGCGGGATCCGTCACACCCCGCAGCACACCCGCGAGCAGCTTGGCGATCCGGGCCGCCTCCGCCTCGCCCATGCCCTGCGTGGTGATCGCGGCCGTCCCGAGGCGCAGGCCCCGGGCGTCGCCGTGCGGCAGGGCGCAGCAGTCCAGGACCAGACCGGCCGCGGCGAGACGGCCCCGGGCGGTGCGTCCGTCGACGTCGAGCGGGGCCGGGTCGGCGGTGATCAGGTGGGTGTCCGTGCCGCCGGTGGTGACGGCCAGTCCCTCGGCGGCGAGCCGGGCCGCGAGGACCCGCGCATTCGCCACCACCTGATGGGCGTACGCGGCGAACGCCGGTGTTGCCGCCTCGCCGAACGCGACGGCCTTGGCGGCGATGGTGTGCATCTGGGCGCCGCCCTGTGTGAAGGGGAACACGGCCCGGTCCACCCGCTCGGCCAGTTCCGCCCGGCACAGGATCAGACCGCCGCGCGGGCCCCGCAGCACCTTGTGGGTGGTCGCGCAGACGATGTCCGCGTACGGCACCGGGCTGGGCGCCGCTCCCCCGGCCACCAGCCCCATCGGGTGCGCGGCGTCCGCGACGAGGTAGGCGCCCACCTCGTCGGCGACCTCGCGGAAGAAGGCGTAGTCGAAGTGGCGGGGGTAGGCGATCGAACCGCACACGATCGCCTTGGGCCGGTACGTGCGGGCCAGGGTGCGCACCTGCTCGTGGTCGACGAGCCCGGACTCGGCCTCCACGCCGTAGCCGACGAAGTCGAACCAGCGGCCGGAGAAGTTCGCCGGGGAGCCGTGGGTGAGATGACCGCCGTGCGGCAGGCCCAGGGCGAGGACGGTGTCCCCGGGGCGCAGCAGGGCGGCGTAGGCGGCCAGCACCGCCGAAGAGCCCGAGTGGGACTGGACGTTGGCGTGGTCGGCGCCGAACAGGGCCTTGGCCCGGTCGACGGCGAGGCGCTCGGCGACGTCCACGATCTCGCAGCCGCCGTGGTGCCGCGCCCCCGGATAGCCCTCGGCGTACTTGTTGGCGAGCGGGGAGCCGAGGGCGGCCAGCACGGCCGGGGAGCAGAAGTTCTCGGCCGCGATCAGCTGCAGGGTCGTCGCCTGCCGCTCCCGCTCGCCGAGCAGGACTTCGGCGACCTCGGGGTCCTGACGGCGCAGGACGTCGGCCTCGATGGCAGGGGTGACCGTCATGGTGGGCTCCGGGCGTCGACGGTGACGTACGACCAATGTAGGCCCGGGGCCCTGGGGGCGCTCGGTCGTTACGTCCGTGCGGGGACGCCGGTGAGCGCCGTGACGACCGGGTCGAGCGCCTGGTGTATCTCGTCCCCGATGGACCGGAAGAACGTCAGGGGCGCCCCGTACGGGTCGTAGACCTCGTCCGCCTCGGCGTTCGGGGCGAGCAGCCACCCGCGCAGAGCCGCCGCGGCACGGACCAGGGCACGCGCGCGGACGACCACGCCCTCCTCCAGGGGCGGCAGGGTCGTCGGGTCGATGGCCTTGACCAGGCGGGTGAATTCCTTGAGCGTGAAGGTCCGCAGGCCCGCCGAGTGGCCCATCGAGATGACCTGGGCCCGGTGGTCCCGGGTGGCGGTCAGCACCAGGTCGGCGCGGATCACGTGCTCGTCGAGGAGTTCGCGTCCGGTGAAGCCGGAGGCGTCCGCGCCGAAGTCGGCCAGGACCGTCTCCGCGTGTGCCTCCATGGGCGCGCCCTCGTGGCCCCAGGTGCCCGCGCTCTCCACGATGAGACCGCCGCCCAGGATGCCCAGCCGCTCCTGCACGAAATGGCGGGTCAGCCGCTCGGTGATGGGCGAGCGGCACACGTTGCCGGTGCTGACGTGGAGGATGCGGAAGCTGTCGCGCGGAAGGCCCACGAAGGTCGTCGTGATCTCCGCCGCGCTCTCCCCGTCGCCTATGCCACGCCCCTCAGGGGCCGTCAATTCGCCACCTCGAGGTCGGGTACGACCTTCCTCAGCTCGTCCGCCGAGAGCGCGCCGGCGCGCAGCAGCAGCGGCACCTCACGGGTCACGTCGACGATCGACGAGGGCACGTTGCCGGGGGTGGGGCCGCCGTCGAGGTAGACGGAGACGGAGTCGCCGAGCATCCCCTGCGCCGCGTCGCAGTTCTCCGGCGCCGGGTGGCCGGTGAGGTTGGCGGAGGACACGGCCATGGGGCCGACCTCGGTGAGCAGCTCGATGGCGACGGGGTGCAGCGGCATCCGCACGGCGACGGTGCCCCGGGTGTCCCCCAGGTCCCACTGCAGGGACGGCTGGTGCCTGGCGACCAGGGTCAGCGCGCCCGGCCAGAAGGCGTCGACGAGCTCCCAGGCCAGCTCGGAGAAGTCCGTGACGAGCCCGTGCAGCGTGTTCGGGGAGCCGATGAGGACGGGGGTGGGCATGTTGCGGCCGCGGCCCTTGGCCTGCAGCAGGTCGGAGACCGCCTCCGAGGAGAACGCGTCGGCGCCGATGCCGTACACCGTGTCCGTCGGCAGCACCACGAGTTCGCCACGGCGGACGGCGGACGCTGCCTCACGCAGACCGGTCACTCGGTCGGTCGCGTCGTTGGTGTCGTATCGCCGTGCCATCTTTAGCTGGCCTCCTCGTACACGTGCTGCTGGGATGAAGTCCGCGACGTACTCGACGTACTCGACGTCCGTGCGGACCGCGGGATGTCCTGGGTGCTCACGGCAGTGCCTTGCGGGCCGTGGCGAAGCGCGGACGGTTGTTCAGGTCCGGGTGGTCGGCCGCGTCGGTCCAGCCGCGGTCCTCGGCGAAGATCCACGGCACCTGGCCGCCCTGGGTGTCGGCGTGCTCCACGACCACCACGCCGCCGGGGCGCAGCAGCCGGTGCGCGGTCCGCTCCAGGCCGCGGATGAGGTCCAGGCCGTCCTCACCGGAGAAGAGGGCCAGGCCGGGGTCGTAGTCCCGCGCCTCGGGAGCGACGTACTCCCACTCCGTGAGGGGGATGTACGGCGGGTTGGAGATGACCAGGTCGACCTGGCCGTCGAGGTCCGGGAAGGCCGTCAGGGCGTCGCCCTGGCGCAGCTCGACCCTGGACCCCTCCACGTTCTTACGGGTCCACTTCAGGGCGTCCTCGGACAGCTCCACGGCGTGCACGCGCGAGCGCGGGACCTCCTGCGCGAGGGCGAGCGCGATGGCGCCGGAGCCGGTGCACAGGTCGACGATGCACGGCTCGACGACGTCCATGGCCCGGACGGCGTCTATGGCCCAGCCGACCACGGACTCGGTTTCGGGCCGCGGCACGAACACCCCTGGGCCGACCTGGAGTTCCAGGTACCGGAAGTAGGCGCGCCCGGTGATGTGCTGGAGCGGCTCACGGGCCTCGCGGCGGGCGATGACCTCCCAGTACCGGGCGTCGAAGTCGGAGTCCTTGACGGTGTGCAGCTCGCCGCGCTTGACGCCGTGCACGAACGCGGCGAGCTCCTCCGCGTCGGTACGCGGCGAGGGCACGCCGGCGTCGGCGAGCCGCTGGGTGGCCTGGGCCACCTCCGCGAGCAGCAGATTCACGCAAGTCCTCCGAGTGTGCTCGTTCGTGCCTTACGCAGCCGCCAGCTTCGCCGCCGAGTCCGCGTCGACGCAGGCCTGGATCACCGCGTCGAGGTCGCCGTCCAGGACCTGGTCCAGGTTGTACGCCTTGAAGCCGACGCGGTGGTCCGAGATGCGGTTCTCCGGGTAGTTGTACGTGCGGATCTTCTCGGAGCGGTCGACGGTGCGGACCTGGCTGCGGCGGGCGTCGGCGGCCTCCCGCTCCGCCTCCTCCTGCGCCATGGCGAGCAGCCTGGAGCGCAGGATACGCAGTGCCTGCTCCTTGTTCTGCAGCTGGCTCTTCTCGTTCTGGCAGGAGGCGACGACTCCGGTCGGGATGTGCGTGATGCGCACGGCGGAGTCGGTGGTGTTGACGGACTGCCCGCCGGGCCCGGAGGACCGGTAGACGTCGATGCGCAGGTCGTTGGGGTTGATCTCGACGTCGACCTCCTCCGCCTCGGGCGTGACGAGCACACCGGCCGCCGAGGTGTGGATGCGGCCCTGGGACTCGGTCGCGGGCACGCGCTGCACGCGGTGCACGCCGCCCTCGTACTTCAGCCGGGCCCACACGCCCTGTCCGGGCTCGGTGGCGCCCTGGCCGCCCTTGGTCTTCACGGCGACCTGGACGTCCTTGTAGCCGCCCAGCTCGGACTCGGTGGCGTCGATGATCTCGGTCTTCCAGCCGACACGCTCGGCGTAGCGCAGGTACATGCGCAGCAGGTCACCGGCGAACAGGGCCGACTCGTCGCCGCCGGCGCCCGCCTTGATCTCCAGGATGACGTCCTTGTCGTCGCTGGGGTCGCGCGGGACGAGGAGGAGGCGCAGCTTCTCCGTCAGCCCCTCCTGCTGCTTCTCCAGCTCCTTGACCTCGGCCACGAAATCGGGATCGTCGGCGGCGAACTCACGCGCGGTCTCGATGTCGTCGCCCGTCTGCTTCCAGGAGCGGTACGTCGCGACGATCGGGGTGAGCTCGGCGTACCGCTTGTTCAGCTTGCGCGCGTTGGCCTGGTCGGAGTGGACCGACGGGTCGGCGAGCTTCTTCTCCAGGTCGGCGTGCTCGGCGACGAGTTCCTCGACGGCCTCGAACATCTTGGGGCTCCTGTGTACGGACGGGGGTGAAGGGCGGGCGACCAAAAACGCCGGTCCCGGCGCGCCCCTGGGTGGGGACACTGCCGTGGACCGGCGAAATGGGGCTCGCTACTTCTTGGAGCCGGCGGCCTTGCCGAAGCGGGCCTCGAAGCGGGCCACACGGCCACCGGTGTCGAGGATCTTCTGCTTGCCCGTGTAGAACGGGTGGCACTCGGAGCACACGTCGGCCCGGATGGTGCCGGACTCGATGGTGCTGCGCGTGGTGAACGACGCGCCGCAGGTGCAGCTGACCTGCGTCTCGACGTACTCGGGGTGGATGTCGCGCTTCAAGGTGTCTCCTAGGTTTCGGGAGGGCGCCGGGTCGCCGCCGCGGGGTGCGGGAGCGTGAACCGGAGCCGACGTACCAGTCTGCCAGGACTGGGGCCATCCCCCAAAACCGGGGGTTGCGGTGATCTATTCCCCGCGGGCCGGTGGGGGCTGCTCGCGCAGTTCCCGCGCGCCCCTGGGGACGTGTCCCTCAGGGGGCGTTCACGACGCCCTTGGCCTCGCCGGTCGCCGTGTCCTTCGTGGCGCTCTTCGGGATCGGCTCGTCGTTCGCCAGGGCCTGCCAGATCTGGTCGGCCTTCTTCTCCTGGAGCAGGACGCGGTTGGGGTCGGCCGGGTCGTAGACGACCGGCATCGTGACCATGTGCATGCTGGCGGGGCTGATGCCCTGCAGGCCGCTCGCGAAGGAGGCGAGCTTGTTGACCGAGCCGAGGTCGGAGTCGGTCGTCACCGTCTTGGTCGCGGTCTCCGCGAGGTCGAGCAGCTTCTTGGGGTTGGTGAAGACGCCGACGTCCTTGACCTGGTTGACCAGCGCCTTGATGAAGGCCTGCTGCAGCTGGATACGGCCGAGGTCGGAGCCGTCTCCGACGCCGTGCCGGGTGCGGACCAGGCCAAGGGCCTGCTCGCCGTCGAGTCTGTGCGTGCCGGCCTTCAGCTTCAGGTGGCTGTCGGGGTCGTCGATGCTCTTGGTCGTGGTGATCTCGACGCCGCCGAGGTCGTCGATGAGCTTCTGGAAGCCGGCGAAGTCGACCTCCAGGTAGTGGTCCATGCGCAGGTCGGTGAGGGACTCGACGGTCTTCACGGCGCAGGCGGCGCCGCCGGTGGAGTACGCGGAGTTGAACATCGCGTTCCGCGCGGCGGGGTGCTCGTCGCCCTGGGTGTCCGTGCAGGCGGGCCGGTCGATGAGGGTGTCGCGCGGGATGGAGACCACGCTGGCCTTCTTGTGGCCCTTGTAGAGGTGCACGATCATCGCCGTGTCGGAGCGGGCGCTGCCGTCGTCGGTGCCGCCGCCCAGCTTCCTGTTGCTGCCGGAGCGGGTGTCCGAACCGAGGACCAGGATGTTCTCCGAGCCGTTGTCGGCCGCCTTGGGCCGGTCGGTGCCGAGGGCCTGGTCGATGTCGACGCTCTTGAGGTTGCCGTTGAGCTTGAAGTACACGTAGCCCAGGCCCGCGCCGCCCAGGACGACGATGCCCGCGGCGGTCCATGCCGTGATGATCAGGCCCTTGTGGCGCTTGCCGGGGGCGCGGCGGCGGCCCTTGCCGCGGTGACGCGGCTCCTTGGTGCCGGTCTCGCCCGGTATGCCCGGATCCGGCGTGCTCTCGGCAGACATGTGCTCCTCAGCTCGTCTACGGTCGGTTACCCCCTGCGGTCAGCGCCAGGCGTGGGCCGTCGGAACCCTTCCTCACACCATCGTCGCTCCGCCTGGTCAGACGGGGAAACTCGGGAAAGGGTTGCACAACGGACCGTGCCCACCGCGTGGGGCGGTGGGCACAGTGTGTGGCCGGTGGTGCCGGAGGTACTCGGCTCACCTGCTGTTTCAGCCGAAGATGTCGTACTGCTTGAAGTCGGTGGCGACGGACTTCCTTGTGGCGAAGATCTCGCTGGTCGCCTTGCCGGTGCCGGCGTACAGGTAGAGCGTGCCGCCGGGGGTGCGGGCCAGGAAGTCGGCCTTGCCGTCGCCGGTGATGTCACCGACCGCGTCGAAGGCGTTGTACGTGGTGCTGCTCCAGGTGCGCACCTTGACCCGGGCGGAGAACGCCCCGGTGCCGGACTTGCCGGTGCCCTTGTACAGGTAGATCGTGCCGCCGGTCTTGCTGCGGGCGATCAGGTCGGTCTTGCCGTCGCCGGTGAAGTCGCCCTTGCCGCGGACGGAGTTGTACTGGTTCCAGCCGGAGCCGACCTTCACGCGCGGGGCGAAGGTGCCGTTGCCCTTGCCCGGGTAGATCCACATCACGCCCGCGGAGTCGACCGAGAGCAGGTCGGGCAGGTAGTCGCCGGTGACGTCACCGGGGGTGATGATGCGGGTGCGGGTCTTCCAGTTGTCGGCGATCTGCTTGGTGGACCAGGTGCCGCTGGAGATCACGTAGTGGGTCCAGTAGACGTCGCCGGTGGTGCTGACCCGGTAGACCAGGTCCTGGTAGCCGTCGCGGTCGAGGTCGGTCTGCAGGACGACGTTGACGCCGCTCCAGTCGCCCCAGGACTCTCGGGCGGCGAGGGAGGTGCCGTTGGAGTTCTTGGAGTAGCCGGTCCTGGTGGAGGCGTTGCGCACCCACACGTCGGCCCGGTGATCGCCGTTGATGTTGGTGTCGTCGAGCCGCGGGTAGGTGGCGCCGACGTAGGTGCTGACCTTGCTGAAGACGCTGTAGGCGCCCTTGGCGACGCAGTCGGTCACGCCCCAGGACACGACACCCACGATGCGGTTGTCGACGACCAGCGGGCCGCCGGAGTCGCCGTTGCAGGCGGTGGTGGTGCCGGTGTCGCTGCCGCTGGCGGGCTTGCCCGCGCAGACCATGTGGCCCTTGACGAAGTCCGCGCCGTACGCGGCGGAGCAGGTCGCGTCGGACTGGATGGGCAGCGTTGCCGTCTTCAGCGTCTCGGAGATGGCGTCGCTGGTGGAGCTGGTGCGGCCCCAGCCGTAGACCTTGGCGCTGGTGCCGGTCGCGTACGAGGCGGTGTCGCCGGACGTGGTCATGCGGATCGGCGTCGCCCTGACCGGGACGGGCAGGGTGAGGACCGCGATGTCGTTGTCGATGGTGCTCGCGCTGTACGACGGGTGGCTCCACTGCCGCCAGACGCCGGTGACGGTGCCGCCGTGCAGGTCGGTGCCGTCCTGCGAGGGCAGCTGGGCGGTGCCGGTGACGATGGCGCCGTTGCCGTGCCAGTCGTAGTCCTTGACGCAGTGGGCGGCGGTGAGGATCTTCGTCGGCGCGACGACGGCGCCGCCGCAGAAGAAGCCGATGTCGTCGCCGGTGCCGGAGGTGCCCCGGTCGTCGTAGTAGTGGAGCTGGGCCATCCACGGCGCCGAGGTGATGGTGGTCTGGCTGCCACCGATGATCTTCGGGTCGATGCCGCTGGTGCCGGTGCTCGCGCTGAGCGAGGCCTTGCTCGTCTTGCCGGCCGTGTCGTCACCGGCCATGGCGCCGGCGACGCGCTTCTCCAGCTCGGCGAGCGACGGCGAGCCGGCCACGGCGGGCTTGACGGCGGGCTGCGGCAGCGGGGTGGCGGCCCCGGCGGACGTCGTCAGCAGCGCTGCGGCCACGGCTGCGGCCACACCGGCCGCCGCGACGGGCAGTGCGAAACGTATCCGGCGTCTGTGCCGGCCGCCCCCGGGCATGGATGTACCCACGAATGTCCCCCTAGGGATCACAAGTTCGAAGAGAGCGTGATCCTACCCGCCCCGGAACAGCGCGAAGGGCCGCCCCGTACCGGGAGCGGCCCTCTCGCGCAGTCCTCGCCTCAGTCGCCGTTGCCCGGCGTCGGCGTCGTCTTCTGGATCTGCATCAGGAACTCGGCGTTCGACTTCGTCTGCTTCATCTTGTCGAGAAGCAGCTCGACCGCCTGCTGCTGGTCGAGGGCGTGCAGCACCCGGCGCAGCTTCCAGACGATGGCCAGCTCGTCGTTGGCGAGCAGGATCTCCTCCTTGCGGGTGCCGGACGCGTCGACGTCCACCGCCGGGAAGATCCGCTTGTCGGCGAGCTTCCGGTCGAGCTTGAGCTCGGCGTTGCCCGTGCCCTTGAATTCCTCGAAGATCACCTCGTCCATGCGGGACCCGGTGTCCACCAGGGCGGTGGCGAGGATGGTCAGCGAGCCGCCGTCCTCGATGTTGCGGGCCGCACCGAAGAACCGCTTCGGCGGGTACAGGGCGGTCGAGTCGACACCACCGGACAGGATGCGGCCGGAGGCCGGGGCGGCGAGGTTGTACGCACGGCCCAGACGCGTGATCGAGTCGAGCAGCACGACCACGTCGTGACCCAGCTCGACCAGACGCTTGGCGCGCTCGATGGCCAGCTCGGCGACCGTGGTGTGGTCCTCGGCCGGGCGGTCGAAGGTCGAGGAGATGACCTCGCCCTTCACCGACCGCTGCATGTCGGTGACCTCTTCCGGACGCTCGTCGACGAGGACGACCATCAGGTGGCACTCGGGGTTGTTGTGCGTGATCGCGTTGGCGATCGCCTGCATGATCATGGTCTTGCCGGTCTTCGGCGGGGCCACGATCAGACCGCGCTGGCCCTTACCGATCGGCGACACGAGGTCGATGATGCGGGTGGTGAGCACGCCCGGGTCCGTCTCCAGACGGAGACGGTCCTGCGGGTACAGCGGGGTGAGCTTGTTGAACTCCGGGCGGCCGCGGCCGTGTTCGGGCGCCATGCCGTTGACGGAGTCCAGGCGCACCAGCGCGTTGAACTTCTCGCGCCGCTCGCCTTCCTTGGGCTGGCGGACCGCACCGGTGATGTGGTCGCCCTTGCGCAGGCCGTTCTTGCGGACCTGGGCGAGGGAGACGTACACGTCGTTCGGCCCGGGCAGGTAGCCGGAGGTCCGGATGAACGCGTAGTTGTCGAGGATGTCCAGGATGCCCGCGACGGGGATCAGGACGTCGTCCTCGTTGATCTGCGGCTCGGTGGTCATCTCGTCGCGGCCGCGACGGCCCCGGCGGTCGCGGTAACGGCCGCGACGGCCGCGACGGCCGCCCTCGAAGTCGTCGTCGTCCTGCTGTTGCTGCCCACGGTCCTGACGGCCGCCGCCCTGCTGGTTCTGCTGCTGGCCGCGGTCCTGGCGGCCGCCGCCCTGCTGGTCGTCGCCCTTGCCGCCGCGGCGGTCGCGGTCACGCCCGCGGTCCCGGTCGCGGTCACGGCGGTCGCGGCGACGGCCCTCGCCGCCGTCGGCGTCGGACCTGGCGTCGTTGTTCTGCGACTGCTGCTGGGCCGGCGTCTCGGCCCTGGCCTCGTTCTTCGCCTCGGCGGCGACCGTCTCGGGCGCGGAAGCGGGGGATCCGGCGTCGGCGGTGGCGCGGCGACGACGGCGCTCGGAGGGAGCGTCGTCGGAGGCCGGCTGGCCGGGGATCTCGATCTGCTGCTGGGCGGTGGCCTTCTCGGCCTTCTCCGCGGGGGCCTCGGAGGCCTCCTTCGCGTCCGCCTTCTTCTCGGCCTTCTCACCGTTGTCGCCCGTGCGGGTCCGCGAGGTGGCGCGGCGCTTGGGCTTGGTCTCGGCGGGGGCGTCGGCCTTCGGGGCCGGAGCGGCGCCGTCGGACGCCTGCGCCTCCTTGATGACCTCGATCAGCTGGCTCTTGCGCATGCGCGCGGTGCCCCTGATGCCGAGGCCGGATGCGACCTGCTGCAGCTCGGCCAGCACCATGCCCTCGAGGCCGGTACCGCGGCGCCGCCGGGAGCCGGCACCGGTGGCAGGCGCGGAGGCGTCCGTGGCGGGCGCGGCAGCGGTCTCCTCGACACGTGCGCCCATCAGATCGGTGGTGTCGCTCACGAAGGGTCCTTCCCTGGAGCGGACGTCGGCCTGTCTGGCTCGGCGACCGGTTGTGCTGTCCGGCTTCGGTCCGTGTGGTGTGAACCGTGCCGGGGCGGTGGTCCGCCTAAGCGGCGGAGGAATCTGGTGATGGCGCTTCCTTGAGCCCGTGGCACCCAGTGTCAGTGTCACGCGGCGTGGTCGCACCGGTTCCGGAGCGTGCCCTGCGCCCCGCTCAGTGTGCCTGTACGGCGTACGGTCCGACGTACGGAACACAGTGCGGCTTGGGGGGCTCCCGGAAGAATGTCTGTCCCGGACGGGGACACGAGGCACCTCGCCATGGTGGGGTCGGGTGCAGACTTGAGGTTAACACTACCGGATCCAACAAACATTCCCCCTCTCGAAATCCGGCAACCGCGCGCCTTCAGATGTCACCGGCGGTCGCCAGCGGCAGCACGCTCGCGCCGTGTGCGTCCAGGCTCAGCCGGTTGGCGGCCCAGTCCGCGCCCGCCAGCGCCTCGACCTTGTCGGCGGTGCCCGCGTCGGCCAGCGCCATGACCGTGGGTCCGGCACCGGAGATGACCGCGGGGATGCCGTCGCCGCGCAGTCGCTCCACCAGTGCCGCGCTCTCCGGCATGGCCGGGGCGCGGTAGTCCTGGTGCAGACGGTCCTCGGTGGCGGGCAGCAGCAGTTCGGGGCGCCGGGTCAGGGCCTCGACGAGCAGGGCGGCCCGGCCCGCGTTGGCGGCGGCGTCGACGTGGGGGACGGTGCGCGGGAGCAGGCCGCGCGCCGTCTCGGTGAGCACCGGCTTTCCGGGCACGAAAACCACCGGAACGACGGAATCGGCGGGGTCCATCCTGATCGCGCGGGCGGCGCCGCCCTCCATCCAGGACAGGGTGAAGCCGCCCAGCAGACACGCGGCGACGTTGTCGGGGTGACCCTCGATCTCCGTGGCGAGTTCGAGCAGCGCCGTGTCGTCGAGCTTGGCCTCGGCGCCTATGGTCACGGCGCGGGCGGCGACGATCCCGGCGCAGATGGCGGCCGAGGAGGAGCCCAGGCCCCGGCCGTGCGGGATGCGGTTGGCGCAGACGATCTCCAGGCCGCGGGGCTGCCCGCCCAGCAGGTCGAAGGCGGTGCGCAGGGACCGCACGAGAAGGTGCCGCTCGTCGCGCGGGAGCGTCTCGCTGCCCTCACCCGCGATGTCGATGTGCAGCCCGGAGTCGGCCACCCGGACGACCACGTCGTCGTACAGCCCCAGCGCGAGGCCGAGGGCGTCGAAGCCCGGGCCGAGGTTGGCGCTGGTGGCGGGAACGCGCACCCGGACGGCGGCGGCGCGGAACGCTGGACCGGCCATCGCTCGATGACTCTCCTTGAGCTGCGTGATTGTCGAATGACGGTCGATGGACATTCGATGACGTACGAGAACCCGGGGGGCCGCTGCCGACCCCGATGGGGCCGGCCGCTGTCCCGGCCGCACAGACGGCGCGGCACCGCGCTCCATGCGGAGGCATATGCGGCGGGCGGGTTCAGTACAGCCTATCGAAGGAAGGTTCTGTGGCGACATAGGGCGCACAGAAGGCGCACGATGCGTGTCGTAAGCCCCCTGTGCACCCCCCGTAGGGAATCTCCCCGTCCTGGCGCCGTCTTACGCCGGGACGTGTCGGACGTGACACCGGCGCTCGGTGCGTCGGCGCACGTCAGGTCGGTTCGAGCGCCGTCAGGCGAGACCCAGGCGCTCCGCCGCGGCCGCCGCGTCGACGGGCACGGTGACCGGCTGCGGGGCACCGGCGACGGCCCAGTCGGGGTCCTTCAGTCCGTTGCCGGTGACGGTGCAGACGATGCGCTGCCCCGGGTCGACCTTGCCCTGCTCGGCGGCCTTCAGCAGACCGGCGACGGACGCGGCGGACGCCGGCTCGACGAAGACGCCCTCCTGCGAGGCCAACAGCCGGTAGGCGCGCAGGATCTCACGGTCCGTCACCTCGTCGATGAAGCCGCCCGACTCGTCCCGCGCGGCGAGCGCGTACTGCCACGAGGCCGGGTTGCCGATGCGGATCGCGGTGGCGATGGTCGAGGGGTCCTTGACGACCTCGCCGCGCACGATGGGCGCGGAACCGGAGGCCTGGAACCCCCACATGCGCGGGGTCCTCGTGGAGACGCCGTCGGCGGCGTACTCCGTGTAGCCCTTCCAATAGGCCGTGATGTTGCCCGCGTTGCCCACCGGCAGGACATGGATGTCGGGCGCGTCGCCGAGCATGTCCACGATCTCGAAGGCGGCCGTCTTCTGGCCCTCGATGCGCACCGGGTTGACCGAGTTGACCAGGGCCACCGGGTAGTTGTCGCTCAGGCCGCGCGCGAGCGTGAGGCAGTCGTCGAAGTTGCCGTCGACCTGGAGGATCTTCGCGCCGTGGACGAGGGCCTGGCCCATCTTGCCGAGCGCGATCTTGCCCTGCGGCACGAGCACGGCGCAGACCATCCCGGCCCGCACGGCGTAAGCCGCGGCGGAGGCCGAGGTGTTGCCGGTGGAGGCGCAGATGACGGCCTGCGCGCCCTCCTCCTTGGCCCGCGTGATGGCCATGGTCATGCCGCGGTCCTTGAAGGATCCGGTCGGGTTCGCGCCCTCCACCTTGAGGTGGACCTCGCAGCCCGTGCGCTCGGAGAGCACCTGCGCGGGCACGAGGGGCGTGCCGCCCTCACGGAGCGTCACGACCGGCGTGGTGTCGGATACCGGCAGCCGGTCCCGGTACTCCTCGATGATTCCGCGCCACTGGTGGGTCATTGCTGGTTACTCTCCTTCAACCCGCATGATGCTGGCGACACCACGCACGGTGTCGAGCTTGCGCAACGCCTCGACGGTCCCGGTGAGGGCGGCGTCGGACGCACGGTGCGTGACGACGACGAGGGACGCCTCGCCGTCCTTCCCCTGCTGGCGAACCGTATCGATCGAGACGCCGTGCTCGGCGAAGACGGTCGCGACCTGGGCGAGAACACCCGGTTTGTCGGCCACGTCGAGGCTGATGTGGTAGCGCGTGACGACGTCGCCCATCGGGGACACGGGGAGGGCGGCGTACGCGGACTCGCCCGGTCCGGTCGCGCCGCCGATACGGTTGCGGCAGACGGCGACGAGGTCGCCGAGCACGGCGGAGGCCGTGGGGGAACCGCCCGCTCCGGGGCCGTAGAACATGAGCTGCCCGGCGGCGTCGGACTCGACGAACACGGCGTTGTAGGCGCCGCGCACGGAGGCCAGCGGGTGGCTCAGCGGGATCATCGCCGGGTGCACGCGCGCGGTGACCGACGCCCCGTCCGCAGCCCGCTCGCAGATGGCCAGCAGCTTGATCGTGCAGCCCATCTCCTTCGCGGAGGCGAAGTCGGCGGCGGTCACCTCGGTCATGCCCTCGCGGTAGACGTCGTCGAGGCGCACGCGCGTGTGGAAGGCGATGCCGGCGAGGATGGCGGCCTTGGCGGCGGCGTCGAAGCCCTCGACGTCGGCGGTCGGGTCGGCCTCGGCGTAGCCCAGGGCGGTGGCCTCGTCGAGGGCCTCCTGGTACCCGGCGCCCGTGGAGTCCATCTTGTCGAGGATGAAGTTGGTGGTGCCGTTGACGATGCCCATCACCCGGTTGATCTTGTCCCCGGCGAGGGACTCGCGCAGCGGCCGGATCAGCGGGATGGCACCGGCGACGGCGGCCTCGTAGTAGAGGTCCTTGCCGTGCTCCCCGGCGGCGGCGTGCAGCGTGGCGCCGTCCTGGGCGAGCAGCGCCTTGTTGGCGGAGACGACGGAGGCACCGTGCTCGAAGGCGGTGGTGATGAGGGAGCGGGCCGGCTCGATGCCGCCGATCACCTCCACCACCACGTCGATGTCGCCGCGTTTGACGAGGGCGGTGGCGTCCGTGGTGATGAGCGCGGGGTCGATGCCCTCGCGTACGCGGTCGGGGCGGCGGACGGCGACACCGGCCAGCTCCACCGGGGCCCCGATCCGGGCCGTGAGGTCGTCGGCGTGCGTCGTCATGATGCGCGCCACCTCTGAGCCGACCACGCCACAGCCCAGCAGCGCCACCTTCAGCGGACGCGTACGCATCATCCGACCTCGTTTCCTCATGACCGTCTACGGTGCAACCAGTCTCACCCACCGAACGGGACTTTCTGCCCTTGGTCCGGATCGTGAGACGTCTATTTCATTTTCACGAGGGTGGAAGACAGGAGATCTTCCACCCCGCTGTCCTGCGGCTCGCGCGGGGCTGCCGTGGGGATCAGCCGACGTCCAGGCGCAGCAGGTCCTCCTCCGTCTCGCGGCGGACGATCACCCGGGCCTCGCCGTCGCGCACGGCGACCACGGGCGGCCGCAGCACGTGGTTGTAGTTGCTGGCCATGGACCGGCAGTAGGCACCCGTCGCGGGCACGGCGACCAGGTCACCCGGTGCCAGGTCGGCCGGCAGGAAGGCGTCCCTGACCACGATGTCCCCGCTCTCGCAGTGCTTGCCGACGACCCGGGCGAGCATGGGCTCGGCGTCGGAGGTGCGGGAGACCAGGGCGATGCTGTACTCGGCGTCGTACAGCGCGGTGCGGATGTTGTCCGACATGCCGCCGTCGACGGAGACGTACGTCCGCAGCCCGTCGAGGGGCTTGATCGTGCCGACCTCGTAGAGCGTGAAGGCGGTCGGCCCGACGATGGCCCGCCCCGGCTCGACGGAGATGCGCGGCGTGCGCAGCTTGGCGGCCTCGCACTCCCGGGTGACGATCTCGGTGAGCGCCTTGGCGATCTCGTGCGGCTCGCGGGGGTCGTCGTCGCTGGTGTACGCGATCCCGAGCCCGCCGCCGAGGTCGATCTCGGGCAGCTCGACACCGTGCTCGTCGCGGATGTCCTTCAGCAGCCCGACCACCCGGTGGGCGGCGACCTCGAACCCGGACATGTCGAAGATCTGCGAGCCGATGTGGCTGTGGATGCCGACGAGCTCCAGCCCGTCGAGCTGCAGCGCCCGCCGTACGGCCTCGGCGGCCTGCCCGCCGGCCAGCGGGATGCCGAACTTCTGGTCCTCGTGGGCCGTGGCGATGAACTCGTGGGTGTGCGCCTCCACGCCGACGGTGATGCGGATGAGCACCTTCTGCCGCCTGCCGAGGCCCTGCGCGATGTGGGCGACACGGACGATCTCCTGGAAGGAGTCGAGCACGATGTGGCCCACGCCGGCCTCGACGGCCCGGGTGATCTCGTCCACGGACTTGTTGTTGCCGTGGAAGGCGATGCGCTCGGCGGGCATGCCGGCGGAGAGCGCGGTGGCCAGTTCGCCGCCGGAGCAGACGTCGACGTTCAGCCCTTCCTCGTGCAGCCAGCGCACGACGGCCCGGGACAGGAACGCCTTGCCGGCGTAGAACACGTCGGCGCCGGTCCCGAAGGCGGTGCGCCACGCGCGGGCCCGGGCCCGGAAGTCCGCCTCGTCGAGGACGTACGCCGGGGTCCCGATCTCCTCGGCGAGCCGCGTGACGGGAATCCCGCCGACGGTCACGACGCCGTCCTCGTCGCGCGTGACGGTCTCGGCCCACACCTTGGGGTCGAGCGCGTTGAGGTCGGCGGGCGGGGCGGAGTAGTGGCCCTCGGGGAGGACATCGGCGTGACGGGGCCCGGCGGGGTGTGCGGAACGGCTCATTGCGTCGTGCTCTCTCAGAGATGGTGGGGTGCGTCGATGCCGAGCAGGGACAGGCCGCCGGCCAGCACCGCCCCGGCGGCTTCGGCGAGAGCGAGCCGGGCACGGTGGGCGGCCGAGGGTTTCTCCTCACCGAGCGGCAGCACGGCGGGCAGCAGGGGCAGCGTGGCGTCGGCGACGGCGACGAGGTGCCGGGCCAGTCGGTCGGGGGTGTCCTGGGCGGTGGCGAGGACACGGGGGTGGTCACCGAGCAGGGCGAGCAGTGCGGTGGCGTCCGTCTCGCGCGGGGGGTCGGGCGTCTTCTCGCGCAGGGGGCCGGGCGTCTCGCGTACGGGGCCGGGCTCGGGACGGAAGCCCAGGTCGGCGGCGTTGCGCAGCAGGGCCCGGGTGCGGGCGTGGGCGTACCGGACGCGGAACAGGGGGTTGGTCTCCCGCTGCACCAGGTGATCACGGGTGATCCGGGGCCGGTCGTGCGCGGCCGGGTACAGCAGGGCCCAGCGGGCGGCGTCCCGGCCGAGGGGCAGGGGGTCGGCGGGGGCGGGCACAGGGCGCACGGTCAGGTCGACGTCGACGTCGCTGTCGCTGTCGCTGTCGCTGTCGCTGTAGACGAGGGTGCGAGGCCCGCGCGGGTCCTCGGCGTCGACGCCGAGGGCCGACGTCCACTCCACCGCGGGCGGCCCGTCGTAGTGCACACGGACGACGTCGCCCTGGCTGCGCCGCACGCGGGCGATGGCGTCCGCGACCACGACGGCACGGACCTCGGCCGGGCACCGGAGCCGGACGACCGTCCCGCTGGACCCCACGCCGTGGCCGTACCGCCGCCCGCGGCTCAGGATCTCCCCGACGAGGTCGGCGGAGGCGGTGCCCTCCAGGCTGAGGTTGAGGAAGCCGGGCCCGGTGACGACGACGTCGGCGAGGCGGTGCTCGTCGAGCAGGCGCACGCGGAGGATCTCGGCGACGCGCCGCGGCGGCTGCCCCGCCGCACGGGCCAGCTGCAGGGCGATGTTGGTGGCGAAGTCTCCGCACCCTCCGGGCCCCGGCGGCGTGACCACGGCCCGCTCCGGCACGGTCACGCTCAGCTCCCCCGCGTCGACAGCGCGGCGCACGGCGTGCAGCACGGTGCGGGAGAGCTCGACGGGGGTCACGGACACCAGCGTATGGGAGGAGGGGGGTGGGTAGGCGAGCCGGTTTGGCGGACGGTCCGGGATGTGGACGCGGAGTCCACCCGTCCAGGTCCGGGGGCCCGTGTACGACGAACACGACTGCACACGACATGCGCACGACTGCGTCGCGTCGGCCCGCCTCTACGGTACGGCCGGCTGATCGACGGCGGAGGGGGCCGGGGGGGTGTCGGGGTCGATGGCGTCATGGGCGAGGGCGTCGTGGGCGAGGGCGTCGTGGGCGAGGCGCCCAGGGCCGGTGCCCTCCCCGGCGTCGGCGGTGGGACCTTCGGCGCTCTGCCGCCCACGGCTCCGGCTGTGGCTCTGAACCTGGCTCCGGCTCTGGCTCCGGCTTCGCGCCTGCTCGATCAACTGCCGGACCATGGCCACCAGTTCGGCCGGCTCGAAGGGCTTGGCGAGGAAGGCGTCGACGCCGACGTCGAGTCCGGCCTCGACCTCGTACTGAGTACAGGCACTGACGATGGCGAGGGGCACGTCCCGGGTCCGCGGATCGGCCCGCAAACGGGAGGCGGTCCTGAGCCCGTCCAGCCGCGGCATGGCCACGTCGAGCGTCACGGCGTCGGGCCGCACCTGATGAACGACATCAAGACACTCGGCACCATCGGCCGCGGTCACGACCTCCAGCCCCTCCAGCTCGAGGTTGACCCTGATCAGCTGCCGGATGACCTTGTTGTCGTCCACAACAAGAACCCGGCCCCACGCGCCTGGCACAACTCGAGAGTAGGTCGCCCCCGGCCATCGCGTCCGGGTTTTCCCCACTTCCACCCCGCACGAGCGACCACACCCCGTCCCGGCAGCGGA
Organism: Streptomyces sp. NPDC094143; assembly: GCF_040303825.1. Taxonomy (NCBI): domain Bacteria; kingdom Bacillati; phylum Actinomycetota; class Actinomycetes; order Kitasatosporales; family Streptomycetaceae; genus Streptomyces; species Streptomyces sp. NPDC094143. The sequence continues at coordinate 92,140 of NZ_JBEOTZ010000029.1, read as the reverse complement.
AACCCGTTCATGACCACCCCGAGGGAGCTGGTAGTGTTCTACCCGTCGCCGCGAGCGAACAGCTCACGCTCGACACGCCCCCGTAGCTCAGGGGATAGAGCAACGGCCTCCGGAGCCGTGTGCGCAGGTTCGAATCCTGCCGGGGGCACCTTGGATCAGGTGCCCAAAGACCCCGCCATCAGCGCTTTCGCTGGGACGGGGTCTTCGCGTGTGTGCAGGCGTGTGCCGCTTGGAGCGGCTGTGTGTCGAGCGCCGTGGACTATGCGTGGACTGGCCGCAGGGCAGGAATCCGCAGGTCAGGCCCGGAAAAGGCCGAGGCCCCCGGACCGTAGTCCAGGGGCCATCATGCCGCAGGTGCGCGTGTCGGAGGGGTGTCGGGATCAGGTCCCGTCGCCGGGCTCGTCCTCCTGGCCGTCGTCCTCACCGAGGAGCTCGGCGATCCGGCGGTTGGCGATGTCCTGGCGGCCGTCGAGGCACTTCGCGTACCGGCTCAGCAGCACTTCGACGCTGTTGCCCGCACGCTCCGCAACCTCGGTGGGGTCGACGCCTGCATTGAGCCAGGAGGAGAGCGCGGCGTGCCTCAGGTCGTACGGCCGAGCGGCCAGCGGCGAGGCCACCTGTTCCGGCGTGAGCGCCAGGTGCCGGGCCTCGTCCCAGACACGCCAGTACGTAGTAGAGGCGACCACTCCCCCACGTTCGTTGGCGAACAGCCGCCCGTCCTTGGCGGTGCCGAACTCCTCGATGTGGGCGAGGAGCATGCGGACGAGGCGAGGTGGGATCGGGACGATGCGGGTTTCGCTCGCGGGGCGATTCTTGAGCCCGCGGTTGTCGTGAACCTCGCCGGTCCCGGTCCAGCGCTTCCCAACGGTCGGCCGGGTCTTCTCCAGGATCAGCGAACCCCACCCAGTCCCCGGCAGCGTGCAGTCCGGACGACGCAGCGCCACAGCTTCCGCCGGCCGAAGCCCACCGAAGTACATGCAGGCGAAGAGCGCGACCAGGCGCCGCCCACGGGCCCTGCGGTAACCGCCGACGTACGAGACGGCGGCCAGGAGCTCGCGTGCCTGCCGAGGGTTCACCACGACCCGGTGGTCCACTTCCTTGGTCACCTTCGGCGGCTTCCACTTAACGAGCGTGACCGGGTTCTCCGGGAGCTCCCCCAGTTCGACCGCGTAGGCGAGGGCGTTGAAGAGGACCGCGCGCTTGCGCCGTACCGTCTCGGCGGCTGCTGGAGCGCCGGACAGCTTGAGCTTGAGCGAGTCGAGGACGCGGCGGATGTCTGCCGGATTCTTGAGCGTCGCCAACGGCAGCGAGGCCTTGGCCACCCAGCGAAGAGCGTTCGCGATGTCGACCGGCGGAGCTTCCTCGTCCGAGGCTTGGACGACGAAGGCCCAGCCCCGCAACGCACGGCGCAAGACGTCGTCAGCCGGACGCCCAGGCCGATCACCCAGCAGCTGAGTCGTGACGAGCGTCATCGTCTCGTTCAAGCTGTCGCGCGAGTTCGGAGCCGCATGCGGCCACTTCATGGCGACGTAGGTCCGTGCGAAGTCGTACCAGGTGCGAGACGCCTTGGCGGGTGCCATGGAGTCCGGCAGACCGGTTTCCGTGTCGAATGCCTCCCCCTTCTGGGCAGCCCGAAGAAGCTTGGCTCGGAAGTTGTCGGCGAGCGCCTTCGTCCGGAAGGTCTCGGAGAATGGCGGGGCATCGCCGACCTTCCATCGCACGTCGTACGACGGCGTCTTGTACGGCCGCTTGCGGATGCCCCACACCCTCACGTCGTGCGACTTCACGCGGCCTCCGCGAGCCCATGGAGCCACGCGTCGAAGTCGCTGCGCCAGACGCGGAGCTCACCATTCGGCAGCTTGATCGCTTCCGGAGCCTGCCCCAGCTCGCGCCAGCGGTAGAAGGTTCGGCGGGACACTCCGCCGAACTCGGCGAGGATCTGCGGGACAGTCATCAGTTCGTCCCGTCGGCGGTCCATGTCGGTTCTCCTTCCGTTCCGGGGGCGGGTTCGAGAGATGCGGCAAGCCAGGCTTCGGCGTCGGAGAGGCCAGTACCGGCGAAGGCCCAGTGCGCGAGGACGTACGTTGTTTCAGGCCCGCTGTCGGGGGTGTCGGCAGCGGCTTGTGCTCGGCGCCATTCGGCGCGGGCGTCACGGAGGGCGCCGAGGGTCGTGGAGTAGCGGCGGGACTTGGTGGAGAAGTGGCCGCGGAATCCGAGCATGTGGGCCCAGGCGCGCAAGCGGAGGTGTTCGAGGTCCTTGCGTGCGCCGAGGAACCAGGCGGTGCGGATCAGGCGGCGTGCGTGGTCGCTGATGTCGAGCTGCGCGAGTTCGGCGGCGAACTTGAGCGGCCGGTCGAGAGCTCCTGTCGCGGTTTCAGCGCCTTAGGTGGCGTACTTGGCGATGTAGGCGGCGACGGCCCGTTCCGTGAGCCCCTGGCCGTCGTTGAAGTCGGCCGAGCGGATGGTGCGGACGTCGAGTTGGCGGCCGAAGGTGAAGGTGTGGGTGCGGCCGTCGATCGTCGGTCCGTCCACGCGGACCTTGGCGGTTGCAGCGTGGATGGCGTCCGTGAGCAGTTCGGCGGTTGCCCATGCCGGGGGCGGGGTGTCGCCGCCGCTGGGGCCGTCGATGCGGATGACGGCGTGGAAGTGGACCGCGCCGCGCTTCTGGTACTCGGCGACCTTGGCGAAGCTCACCCGGGCGTGCTCGCGAAAGCGCCGCTGGGAGAGGCCGGCGCGCTTGGCCACCTCCCGGCGCAGGTAGGTCGAGAAGCGCCGCCAGAGGGGACCGGCGTGGGCGTTCCAGAGCACGGCGGCTTCGTAGTCGTAGGTGTCCGGGTCGAGCGCGGTGCCGAGTACGTCGTCGGTCTGGTCGTGGTGGGTGCCGCAGCGGCAGGGGCGCCCGCTGGAAGGGCGGTTGTGGACCGGACCGAAGCTCGGCGCGGTGAAGGTGGCGAACACGCGCGGGTGCGTAGCGACGTGCTCGGGGGTGCCCTTACCGCCGCGCAGGCCGGAGGTGATCAGGTGGAAGGTGTCGCGACGGTAGACCTCGGCGCAGGCCGCGCAGCGGGTCGTGCGGCGGTTGTTGCAGCGGACGAGGAGCTGTCCAGCCGGGAGGCTGGACGAGTCGAGGCGGTGGAGAACGTTGCCGATCTCGCCGGTGGTGGTGTCGACGTCGTACTCGATGCGGTGGCCGTCGAGGCGGATCGGGTGAGTGCAGCCGCCGAGTCCGGAGAGTTGGCGGAGGATACCCGGCAGCGTGCCCTGCGCGGCCAGGTTCGCGAGTTCCGGGAGAGGTGCCGGAGTGGTGCGGGTGAAGATGGCGATTCCCCTTCTGACTGGCTCGGTCGGGAGGAAAGGCCCCGGGGCGGCGAAATGCTTGATCGTGTGCCGCCGCCCCGGAGGCCAGCGCGGTTCAGCGGCGGTGGTGGTCGCGGAGCATGGAGCGCAGGACGACGGCGGCCACGGCAACGGAGATGGCCGTGACGGCGACGGCCGCCAAGAGCGCGGTGAGGACGACCCCGCCGACGACCAGGGCCACGACGGTCTTCTGATCGATGGAGACCGACGGGAGCGAACGCCGGACGGGTGACGGCTCGGTCGGGGTGTGGGTGTGCGCGGGCGGCGGGGTCGGGTTGTCGGGGTACTTCGGGAGGAACACGGGCCAGGTCTCCTTATCTACTCGTCTAGGCGTGTGAGCCGTTTATGACGGTCACGCCGGAGCGGGTGCCGGACTCGATGGCGGGTGCGAGGAAGGTGCGGGAGAGCCAGAAGCCGAACAGGGCGATCAGGACGACGATCCAGACGCGGACGCCGAGGAACCTCACTGCTCCCCAAGCGAAGAAGCCGAGGACGACGACAAGCGGCAGGCTGACGGTCACGGGCGAGGGTCCTTTCAGCGCACAGGGCAGCGGTGGGTGCGGGCGGCGAGCTCAGCAGCCGGGCGGCCGTCGTAGTCGGTGGAGAAGCCGCAGCGAAGCGCGAGGCAGGCGGCGGTGTGCTTTTCCTGGCCCCGGCCGTCGTAGTACGTGCCGACCCGGACGGGGCCGATGCGGACGACGTTGCGGAAACGGCGGTTGGCGGTCACGAGGTCTCCTTCAGAGGTGGGTGACGATGGCTTCGGCCATGGGTGCTGGGACTCCGAGGCGGGCTCGGAGGGTCGGGGTATCGATGGGTGTTCCGGTGCGGGTGTGGTGCTCGGCAGCGACCTTGCGGGCGTGGGTGACCAGGGCGGCCGGAACGGGCAGGGCGGGACGCTCAGGCTGTTCCGGTTCGTCGGCCGGTCGCTGGGGCGGGGCTTGTTTGGCGGTTGGCCGTGCGGGCGGCTCGGAAGGGAGTTCGGGTTCGTCCGCCTGGTCGTGGACCTCGTTGTCCGTATCGGGTTCGGTGGCGTGGCCGACCGTCGTCGGTGCCGAGTGCGCGAGCAGGGTGCCACCGAGGAAGGCGACCGCGGGCCAGCCCGCGACGAGGATGCGCAGCCAGGCCGGGACGTGGTTCATGTCGAGGAGGCCGGCGGTGGCGACGTTGGCTCCGAGGGAGGCGGTGAGGGCGACAACGAACCAGCACCACCCGGCAGCTTTGGCTTCCCCGGACCGCAATCGGCGCCAGGCGGCGACGAGCAGCAGGTCAACGCTGATCGGGTAGGCCCATGCTTTCCATCCGTCCTGCCCGGCCGCCGAGGCGATGTCGTGCAGGTGGGCGAAGGACAGTGCGGCGGCGATGACGGCTTGGATGAGCACCGCGTCAACGCGGGCCAGTTGGGCGCGCATGATGCGGCTCCTTCCGGATTCAGGCATGCGAGGGGTAGGGACTTGGCGTGAGACGGTCACGCCGACCGGGTTGGTAGAGGAGGTCAGCCGGTTGCCGGGCGCGGTTCGATGACCGGGGCCGGGGATTCAACCGGCGGTACCGTCACCTCGGGTTGGAAGGGCTTGAGTACGGGCAGGTCCGGCACCTGGTGCGCGTATTCGCGGCAAGTCTCGGCGGCGTCACCGAGGGACAGGTACGGCGTGCGGATGCGTGACCAGCCGCCGGAGGTGTCACCCGCGACGGCCAGGCCGGGGCGTTCGGGCGCGATGGCGCAGGCTGCCGTGACCGCTTCGGGTGCGATGTCGCCGAGCGCCATCTTCGCGGAGGCTTCGTCGTTGACGCGGTGGCAGACGCGGCCGGTCAACTGGGCGCGCAGCATGGTGGCCCCCTTGCCCAGCTCGGCGCCGAAGCGCTGGCCGCAGACCTCCAGGTAGATGCCGGCCGCGCGGCCGAGCTGGGCGAGGCGAATGAGCTGGGTGACCATCTCGTCCCGGCGTTCCTCGTCCTTCCTGGTGGCGACGAGGAACAGTTCAGCGACCTCGTCCACGAACAGCACCAGGGGAACGGGGCGTTCGGACTCGGGCAGTCCCCAGACGTCGGAGGTGATCTCCTCGGCCGGAGTGTTCGGGGCGATGCCTTGCCGGGCCTTGATCAGGTCGTATCGGTCCTCCATTTCCTTCACGAGCACGGGCAGCAACTCGGCGGCCTGCTCCGGATCGGTCGCCAGCGCGGAGAGGCGGGAGGCGAACGGCGCCAGCTCCACACCGCGCTTGCAGTCGATGCCGACCAGGGCGACCGGCTGAGGGGCGAGTCCAGCAATCAGGTGCCGCAGGTACATGGACTTACCCGACAGCGTGGCCCCGAGGGTCAGTTGGTGGGGCACGGTCCGGTAGCCGCGTATGAACGGCATGGCGTCCTCCCGCAGGGCCACCGGCACCTGAAGGAACCCGGCGTCCACCTTGCGCGGCATCCGCACCCGCCGCAGCACGTCGAAGCCGACCAGCCGCAGCTCAACCACACCGGGCTTGATCGTGGTCACGTACACGGCGTGTACGCCCCAGGCGTGCCGCAGCCGTTCCGCCGAGGCGGCGACATCAGCCGGTTCCTGTCCCGGAGCGAGCCGGAGCCGGAGCCGCAGCCCGGTCGAGGTGGGCCGGATGATGCCCCGACGCGGCGGTACGGGCCGGACCTCACGGCGGGTGGTGGCCTTGACCGCCAGCATCCACAGCCGGGACGGAGCCACGGTCAGGCCGCAGGCCTCCATGACCGAGCCGTAGGAGCTGAGGAGCCGGGCCGTGGATACCGGCAGGCCGACCGTGGACCAGTACACCCCGGGGTGGTTGGCCCGGGCGTAGGCGGCCCCGCCGCCGAGTGCGGCGACAGGGCCACCCACCTCCAGGAGTGTCATCAGGTCGGTCATCAGGCAGCGGCCCCGGTGGTGGCCGGGAAGGCGGCCGGTGTCACGGCGGCGGCGCGGTAGGCGATGCCGTGGCGCTGCTGCCCGTTGAAGACGCTCTCCCACGGCCGGGCGACCAGACCCGGCAGCGAGACCGGAGCCCCGAGCGTGAGCCCCTCGGACACTCCGCTCTCCGGAACGGTGACCTTGATCAGTGACGACTCGCCGTCTTCCAGGTAGACGACGCCGATCGCCATCAGTGCCTCTCCGCTGGTGGCGTCCTTGGCGATCTCGCCGGTCTGCCGGTCGCGGACCTTGGGCTCGGGCGCCTCGGTCAGCAGGATCGTTGCGGCGGAGGTCTCTACACGGATGGTGCGCAAGACTTCTTCCCATCTACTCGTCTATACAAGATGCGGTGTTCGAACCCGATCTCTCGGGAACGGCAACCACCATGCCACACAACTTGCCCACTCGTCTATACGAGTAAGCCTGTTGGGGTGTACGAGTTCGGAGAAGCCTCCCCGCGCACCACCACCGGTCAGGCGCTCACGTCGCCGGGAGCCGGTACGACAGGACGTACGCGTCGGCCGCCATGACCGTGTCGCAGACCTCCACAGCCCGTCCCTCCTGGTCGAACGCGGTGCGGATCAGGTGAATGACCGGCACACCGGAGGCCAGCCGCAGCGTGCGCACCTCATCGGGCGAGGGCATCCGGGCACGAATCTCTTCCTCGAAGTGGTCGAGACGGTGCCCCAGCTCCTCAAGCCGGGCGTAGATGCCGCCGGGCCCGGGGTTGGGCTCGGCGATCGGTGTGCCCCGTGCGATGTCGAGCGGCAGATACGAGGTGGCGAACTCCACCGGCCGCCCGTCTAGCAGATACCGGCGACGCCGGGCCAGCACCCGCCGCACGGACCCGAGCCGGGTGGAGACGTCCTGGCTGGCCTTCTCCTCCTTGACCTCCAGGCTGTCCACCTGCGGGTGACTGCCGGCGGCGTCGGCCTCAACGATGAACGCGGACTTCCCCTGCTCGCGGTGGCGCCGGGCGAACCGGTCGGAGGCGAGCCGCCTCACAGGAGGTCGTGGTCGTACGAAGACGCCCTTGCCGTGCTCGGCGTGCACCAGGCCCTCGCCCTGGAGGACGGAGAAGGAGTTTCGAACCGTCATACGGGAAACCCCGTAATGCTCGACGAGTTCGGCCTCGGAGGGCAGCTTTTCGCCCTCCCTGAATCGCCCACGGTCGATGGCCTCGCGCAGCTGGTCGGCGATCTGCCGGAAGACCGCACGATCGCTCGTGGGGTCGAGATCGCCGAGGAGGCCGGAGGAAAGAGAGGGCACGTGTACTCCTTTAGGTATCTAGACGAGTGGGCGAGCTTTGTTGCTACGGTGGAGAGCCTAGCCATCCGAGAGGGCAGAGGAACGTGAGCACCGACCGTCCGCACTCCGTGAGCGTCGCCGGAGTCATCGTCGACGACCAGGACCGCGCCCTCTTGATCAAACGCCGCGACAACGGCCACTGGGAACCCCCGGGCGGAATCCTCGAACGCGAGGAAACCATCCCCGAGGCCCTCCAGCGCGAAGTTCTCGAAGAAACCGGCATCAAGATCGCGCTTCCCGCGACCCTGACCGGGATCTACAAGAACATGAAGGGCTTGATCGTCTCCATGGTCTTCCGCTGTGAGGCCGCCGACGGCACGCCCACCACCGGGGACGAGACCCGCGCACTGCGCTGGGCCACCCGCGAAGAGGTCATCGAACTCGCCGACGAGGCATACGCGATCCGCGTCCTGGACGCACTCGACGCGGTATCCCCGCCGGCCATCCGCGCCCACGACGGCGTGAAACTCGTCTAGCCCGAACCCGCTGCACATGGCGGCCTACCAGCACGAAGGAACTTGTATGCACGAGTATACGAGCACCACCCGGGTCTGGGGACTCACTTGCCCAGGATTTCCGGAAGAGGTCAGCCGGGCCCGCCGCTGGACACGGGACATCCTGCGCGGATCTCCCCTGGCCGACGACGCCGAACTGATCGTGAGCGAGCTGAGCGCGAACGCGATCCTCCACACCGCGAGCGGCGGGGTAGGCAGCTTCCACCTGGCCCTCGCGGTCTCCCCCAAGGTGGTCGCCCTGTCGGTCACCGACGAGGGAGGCACGGGCACCGCCCCGAAGGCCGAGCAGCCGAGCGAGGACGCGGTGCACGGCCGCGGCTTGGGCATGGTCAGCGTCATCGCTCACCGGGTCGTCGTCCACGGCAGCCAGAGCGGCTACACCGTCACCGCCGAACTCTTCACGGACGCCCAGCCGGGAGGACACCCGTGCTGATGGACAAGCCCCAGCGGGGCTTCTGGTGCGAGTGCTGGACGCAAGACGTCAACGACGAGGCGGGGTTGATGGCACTTCGGGCATCCTTCGACGCCTACTCGGCACCACAGGCAGACAGATGGGTAGCGGTCGCCCTGCGCACGACCTCACCAGCACTCGACCCGGACGCCTCCGACGAGGCCTGGGCCTGGCTCTACGACGGCCGCATCGACACGCGACGAGCCCTCTTACGCATGGAGCCCTGCACGGTCTCTGTGACCCACGCCAGCACCCGCATCACATGGACGATCCGGCCAGTGGTCTTCCTGCCGTTAGCCCACCGCCAAGGCGTCGAACTCCCAACCTGTGCATACGACTTCGAGGCCCGCACCACAGACTGAGTTACAACTTTCTCTACTGGTTCAAGGCGGCTCGCTCCGCTCACCGCGCGCGGCCCGGCCCCCGACCGGGCCTGCGCTCCTGTCTCCGCCCCGCTCCAGCCCGGCCGGCGCCCGTGCCGCGCGCATAACAACCAGCCGCGTGACGTCAGAGGCCGGGATACACAGCGGCCGAGGAAGAGGTTTACGGCACCGTCCTGGCCTGGCGTTGCCACTGTCCAAAGTGCGTCGATCCCTGCACACCCATGCGCCTGGAGACTAAGCTGACAGGCTCTCAGACGCGACGACGGAGCCTCCGGGCGCCTTCTTAGCAGGACCGGCTGCGGATAGGAGTAACGAGTGCCCACACACATGGTGAACATGGATGCACTTATCCCGCGAGATGACTTCGAAGCGCTATCCTCCGAACCGGCAACACAGCCATCCATTCTAAGCACGACGATGAAAATTACCGACCTGGGGCCGGATAGCCTGATCTACAACGTCTTGCGGAAACCAGACTTCCAGCGAGAAACAGCCAACTGGAATCCTGAGAAGGTCGCCGAGTTGGTACGCAGCTTTCTCGAAGGTGACCTCATTCCCTCGGTCATTCTGTGGCGTTCACCGATCAGCGGCAACATCTTCGTCATTGACGGCGCACACCGCCTGAGCGCACTAATCGCATGGGTACACGACGACTACGGAGACCAGCACGCGTCGATCAGGTTCTTCGACAACAACATCCCTGCTGAGCAGAATAAGGCGGCACAGGCCACGCGTAAGCTTATCCAAGAATCCGTAGGTTCATATCGAGATCTGAACCTTGCCCTACGGAACTCCGATACGGCACCTAAAGACAGGGTGCGACTCGCCCGCAACCTCAGCGCATTCGCCATCAATCTACAATGGGTTAGCGGCGGCGCGGAAAAGGCCGAAAGCTCCTTCTTTAGGATTAATCAGCAAGCCACACCCATTGATCCGACCGAGCTTGAAATGATCAAGGCGCGGCGTAAGCCCAACGCACTCGCGGCGCGGGCCTTCATCAGAGCGGGCACAGGACACAAATACTGGTCGACATTCAGTGAACCAACTCAGGAAGAGATTGAATCCATCGCCAAGGATGTCTACGACCTAATCTTTCGGCCGAGTCTGGACTCTGCCGTTAGGACGGCCGACCTCCCTGTCGCTGGTCGAGGGTACTCGGCCGACAGTGTCAGGATGGTCTTTGAGTTGGTCAACTTTGTGAACAACCTGCAGCCCGACATGTGGAGAGAGGATACCGGTCGGAGGAGGCGAAAAAGGGTCGATGGTGACGCCCTGCCAGCCCTTTCCGATGATGAAGATGGAAGCACAACCCTCCAATTCATGAAGGCCGTAAAAAGGGCGGCTGGAAAAATTGCAGGAAATGAGCCTGCTTCTCTTGGCCTTCATCCAGCAGTGTACTTCTATAGCGCAACTGGGCGCTTCCAGCCTGCCGCATTCCTCGCAGCGGTAGCCTTTGTGAAAGATCTTGCAGACAAACGCAAGATTGCATCGTTCACCGACAAGCGTGCGGAATTCGAAGAATTCTTGGTGCGCTACAAGTACTTCCTCAATCAGATCGTTCGCTCCTACGGAAGCCTGCAGCGGTCCGTCCCTCCGACGCTCCTCATGTACCAGACCATTTTCGGTGCCCTACTCGAAGAGTGTTCTGATTCTGAAATCATCAAACGCCTGAAAGGTCAGTCGGCACTTCGGTCATCCATTAAAGAGATCAGCAGCGAGGACCGCGCCCACGGCCGCAATTTCTCCGCCGAGACTAAGAACTCCATCGTCCTTAAAGAGGCGATTCAGTCGGCACCCAAGTGTGGCATTTGTCGAGCGCGGTTGTACTTGAGGTTTATCACCGTAGACCACAAAGTCAGAAAGGAAGACGGTGGTGACGGCACTCCCGAAAACGGTCAATTGACGCACCCTTACTGCAACTCTGGTTACAAAGAGGGACGCCACGCCTCTGCCAGAGAGACATAGAGGAAGCTGCGTCACCGGCCGGCCACGCTGCGGCTTGCCCGGGTCGGCCCACTAGCAGCGTGGTTCGGACCGGTGGGGGTGCAGCGAGGCATACGCGTGCGTAGTAGGTAGGTGCGCCCGCCGCTGTGGCTGACTGTCGTCGGTTGAGGTTCAGGCGGGGCCGTCGAAGGTGCCCAGTCGAGTGCGCCGAGGCTGGGCCGTCCTTGGGTCACCCGTGGTCGCTCGACAGCAGCAATGGCGGCCAACTATGACACTTGCCGCCCACGAACCCTTCGCTCCTGGCCAGCGCCGATCCGACCTGGCTCGGTACGCTCCCCTAGTACGAGCGTCCCCTCACCCAAGAGTCTTTGGTCGAGTAGAAGCGTCCGGTCATCGACGGGTTCCATCGGAGACGCCGCTGCGCTGAATCCATGTAGCTTAGGTTGTGACACGAGATGTAGCTCACCTTGCAGCTCAACGTCGGTCCCGCCAAGGACAGCTCCGGGACACGGTCCGGCCTGGGTGCCACCAGGCCGGACCAGGGCCCGCGGAGCAGCGAGTGTGCCCGGCCGTTTAGAGGGCGGCCGGGCTCACCGCTTCACTTGCTCCGCGAGAGCAACGACGGCTACGACAAGGCTTATCGCGGACAACGTGACTTGCCAGCGATCCGGCCCAGGCCAGCGTTTCCCTGACCTTCTATACCGTCGGTCTCGCATTCGCTCTTTCCCTTCTTCCCAGTGCACCCTCAGCGAGTGCTCCGGTCGATCTGTCGCCAACCGGAGGTTCATGAGGAAGGGGAACCAGCGCGTAGAGCCTAGCGCGTCAACTGGGCACTTCACATGCTGACTTGACCATCGCACTTCCGTCGCACGCGACGGGCAGAGGTTCTCGAGGATTCGCTCGGGAAACTCTCGAGCTTCCGGGGTCATTTTTAACCTCCGGGCACCAGAACGGCCGTTAGGCAGCCACACAACGCTTGAGCGTGACCGGACAAGAGCTTCATCTTGAGCATGTGATGCTCACCACATCGCATGGGCTGCACGGCATAGCCGACACAAGAAGCACCGTGAGCGAGCCTGTGGCATGGCACTCTGGCTGGCTGATCGAATGTCAGTGCTAGGTGCTAGCTTGCGCTGCCGTGGTGAGGAAGAGGAGGAACCCATGCCGTGTCAGGCCGCCGGCATCGCATGTCATGAGGAGAGCTGCCCGCTACTGTGCTGCAGAACCTGCTCCAGCGGACAGCAAGGGTCACCGGCGTCGCCAGGCCGCGGAAGCAGGTCGAGAAACCCAGCCGCACTGGCTGGGCTAACTCACCGCGTGCGGTCAACGCGTTCGGTCGGGTGATATGTGTGCGATCTGGTCATGGACCGTGGGTCGGCAGCGCGGCGGCTCTCGCCGAACACACTCTGCGTCTCATTGCAGAGCCTCAGCGCAGACCGCAAGAGTGCGTCGACAAGAGCCCCACCGAGTGGGATCGCACCCGGGCATTCGCCGTTGCGTGCCGGCCGCGAACCCTAGCGAGAGCAACCCGAGATGCCAGCCTGCGCGCCCGTCGGGACGCTCCCTACAAGCTAGGCTCCCTGACGTGACGAGCAAGATGAGGCAACTTCCAAACCCCAGCGCAATCCCAGCCGAGTCCATCAACCACGGCGAGGTGTACACGCAGCGCTGGGTAGTTGATCTCATTCTTGACCTTGTCGGCTACACGCCAGACAGAGATCTTTCTGAGGTCGTAATCACGGACCCGGCCTGTGGCGGGGGAGCCTTCCTAGTGGGCATTACTGAGCGTCTCAGTGAGTCATGCAGGAAGTTCGGGAGAGAACTCCCCAGTGACGGAATCAGAGCCTTTGACATCCTGGCCCGAAACGTGTCTTCGAGCCGCGAAAAGATCTGCTCCATCCTTACAGCAGACGGCTGGGAACAGGGCGGCGCCGAGATCCTTGCAGAAAAATGGATCACTCAAGGCGATTACCTACTTTCAGACATCACACCAGCCGACATCGTGATTGGCAATCCACCATACATCCGTCTAGAAGATGTGCCCGCAGACAGGATGCAGAGCTATCGAGCTCGAAATCTGACTATGACGGGCCGCTCGGACATCTATGTCGGATTTTTCGAGCGCGGTCTCGAATCCCTCAAAGAAGGTGGAGCCCTCGGATTCATCTGCGCTGACCGATGGATGAGAAATCAATATGGCCGCGAACTCAGGAAGCTTATCGCAAGCAGATTCAGCGTCGATTCCGTCATCGTCATGCATGACGTTGACGCTTTTGAGGACCGGGTAGCGGCTTATCCTGCAGTCACGATTATTCGCAACAGCCCTCAAAGCGACACGATGGTGGCAGACACCTCAAAAGAACTCGGGCCGAAACAAGCAAGAAGGTTGCTCTCATGGCTCCAGAAGAGGGAGCCAACAGAAGTGACTGAAGTAGGTTTTACAGCCGCCCGCCTTCCCCATTGGTTCTCGGGCGACGAATCCTGGCCGACAGGAAGCCCAGCCCGACTTGCGCTCCTGGAACATCTCAACGACGCATTCCCCGTACTTGAGGAAACTGATACCAAAGTCGGCATCGGCGTCGCAACGGGTGCAGATTCTGTTTTCCTGACCACCGATGCGAATCTCGTGGAATCAGACCGCCTTCTCCCACTCTCTATGGTTAAGGATGCACGGTCTGGCGTATTTGACTGGACCGGCTCGTACCTAGTGAACCCGTGGACCGCTGATGGCGATTTGGTCTCGCTGGATAGTTACCCTCGGCTCAACAGTTATCTACAGAAGAATCGTGGCCTGTTGAGCCGCCGGCACGTCGCAAAGAAGCGCCCAGATCAGTGGTATCGCACAATCGACAAGGTTGATGCAAGCCTAGTAGGAAAGCCCAAACTGCTTCTCCCCGACATGCGACTCACTATCCATCCCACGCTGGAGCAGGGGGGTCACTACCCCCACCACAATCTCTATTACGTAACTTCGGAGAGTTGGGATTTGGAAGTACTAGGGGGCTTGCTACTTTCCCGTGTCGCTCAACTTTTTGTGGAATCTTATGCCGTACGCATGCGAGGTGGAACGCTAAGGTTCCAAGCTCAATACCTGCGCAGGATTCGGGTGCCACAACCAGATTCGTTGAGTGAAAGGAATCGGCGGGACCTGATCGCAGCCTTCCGTAGTCGAGACGTTGAGGCGGCAACAAGTGCTGCACTACGCGCCTACGGGATTCTTACGAGCCTTCCGAAGTAGTTTCCTCCGAGTGATGCGCTGCTACGTCCTCGTCCTGCACAGGCAACTCGCGGATTTCCCTTCGCTCCCTCACCTGAACATGCATGTCAATCGGCGTCCGCGCCAACACCGCATCGATAGACACTCTAAAGAATTGGTTGATGCTCAGGTCTTCCGGCACCAAGTCATGACGAACATGCACACTCGATGCGTCTCCCGGAGTCCAATCTGCCATCAAGACAGCCGTGGAGTCGTAGACATCATATTCAGCTCGCAGCTTGCGCAGCATATCTAGCGCGCGCTCATAGGATGCAGGTTCGTTGGCTTGAACAGAGGAGTGAAGGAGGAAAACAAATCCTATCGCTGCTAGTGGGTGCCGCCCCCGAAGGTTTTTTGCATCTCCGTAAGCCTCCTCGAAGCGATTAGGGAGGTTTTTTGCGAATGATGATGCCATAGTCTTCGTTGAGATGAGGATCTCTGGACCGCGCGCCCATTGGGCAACTACGACATCCACCTGCTTCACATAGGCTTTCCCCAAAATGCTGGCGTTCGACGGTGCTGTAGCTTTGTCTTTCACCAAGTATGTCTGCACCTGTGTGCGCAATTTCTGCGGCAGCTTACTGATGAAGATTCCCACCTCACGAGGCAAGACCCTGGGGGCGTCCCGCCGTGGCCATACCTCGTCAGCGTCGAATCCAGCCCTCCGGAGCTCGTGAGCTAACCAGGCGTCGAGCGCCTTCGCAAGGCGACCACTTTGCGAGTCCGCGTCCTCCTCGACGGGAATGGCAAGCAACTTTTCGAGAAGGGCAGTGTCGGCCTCATAGGACGGACCCGTGTCCGTCATCGTCCATGGGGACGCCGAGGACGCTCCTGACAAAATGGGATGTACTAGGTCAAAGATGTTGGCCAGCTTCTCAGGCACTCAGATTCCTACGCATAGTCGCTCCGATGGACGGGCCTGCGCCCCCTCGGCACGCTAGAGGATCTTCAGTCCTAGCGACAGCCAAACCGTGGACTGGGTGTGGACTGGCCTCCCGAAGACCGGGCCCCGCGCCTCGTGTGAGCTGCACAGATGCGAAAACATCAAGCGGCCTCCGGAGCCGTGTGCGCAGGTTCGAATCCTGCCGGGGGCACCCTGTATGAGGTGCCCAAAGACCCCGTCGTCAGCCGAAGCGCTGAGTGCGGGGTCTTGGCGTGTGTGCGGGTGCGCCGTCGAGGCGTTTCGCGGGCGGTGGGAAGACTCTCCTGCCGTGTTGCGCTGGTTGCCGCGCCCGAACGGTGTCGAGTTCGCCCGCCGTGGGGCGCGGCAGGGAACCCTGCCGCTTCACCCGTTACTACGGCAGGTTGATCACCGCTCCGCCGCGTCGACCGCCATGATCTCGCGGACCCGGTGGCTCAGTTGTCGTCGGTTCCGGCGGAACTCCTGCGTCGGCCTGCCGTCTTCATGTCTCCGGTCCGGGGAGCCCGGTGCCCTCGCGTCGCTGCGTGCTCTGCCCCGCCATACGCTGCCCAGCCAGATCGATCGGTGCGGAGACCCCTCGGGGTCGCTCCCCCGGGTCGCTTCTGGTCGGGGCGTTTGGAGAGCCTCATCCGGTGGGCATGTGCACTTTCGCCCCATTCGCCCCGTTGTTCTACCGTAGAGAGTAACGACGCTGCTCACCCCCTCACCCACCATCGAGGTGACGGTCATGACGGAGACCACTCAGCGCAGGCAGCAGGACGGGGCCACGGCATCGCAGGGGCAGAAGGGTGCTCCTGAGACCCGGGGCAGTACGACCATCGCCGATCCGGTCGTCGCGAAGATCGCCGGGATGGCCGCCCGGGAGGTGCCGGAGGTGCATCACCTCGGCGGTGGGATGACCCGGGCCATCGGGGCCGTGCGTCAGCGTGTGCCCGGTGGCGCGGCCGGCGGCGGCGTCACGCAGGGTGTGAAGGTGGAAGTCGGCGAGCGCCAGGCCGCCGTCGATCTGAATGTGGTCGTCGAGTACGGCGCCGCCATCGCCGACACCGCCGCCGACATCCGGAGCAACGTCATCAACGCCGTGGAGCGGATGACCGGGCTGGAGGTCGTGGAGGTCAACATCGCGGTCGCCGACGTCCATCTGCCGGACGAGCCGGATGACGAGGGCGAGGAGTCCGGGGGCGGGCAGGAGGGCGGGCGCGTGGTCTGAGGGCTGTCCCACGGCTGTCCCTTCAGGACACCGTCGGTACCGCCCCGGGCATGCTGGTGATCCGCGCGCGTCGTCCATGAGCACAGTGGACGACGCGGTCGGCGAGGCCGAGCCGGTCGGCCTCGGCGAGGAACGCGGACAGCGGTGAGCGCATGACCGTGTAGTCGCCGTAATGGACCGGCAGGACCAGGCGGGGGCGCAGGCGGCGGGCCAGTTCCGCGCCCTGGGCGCCGTCCATGGTGACGACGAAGCCGCCGGGGAGTGTGGTGCCGCCCAGGTGGAGGACGGCCAGGTCGGCGGCGGGGAAGCGGCGGGTGATCTCGTCGAGGCCGTCGTAGAGGAGTGTGTCGCCGGAGAGGTAGAGGCGCAGGCGGGGCGGGCCGCCGGTGGGGCCGAACTCCAGCATGCTGCCCATGACCGGCGGCAGCAGCCTGCGCAGTGCCGCGTGACCGGCGTGGCGGCCGGGCAGGGCGGTGACAGTGACCTGGGTTCCGCCGCGGGTGAGGGTGAGCGACGTCCAGGTGCGCAGGCCCGCCGTGCGGTGGAAGCCGTGCACCACCCTGAGGCGGCGGGCCGCGTGCGGGGTGGTCAGGATCGGCACCGTGTGGTCCAGGTGGCGGCGGGCGCGGCGGTCCCAGTGGTCGCCGTGCAGGTGCGACAGCACGATCCCGTCGAGATGGGGCAGTTCGTGCACGTCGAGGGCCGGTTCCGTGAGGCGGCGGCTCAGCAGGCCGTACCCGAGGTGGGCGTACTGCCCCCGGTGCAGGAAGTTCGGGTCGGTGAGCAGGGTGAGCGGGCCGTAGGACAGCAGCACCGTCGCGTTGCCGATGAAGTGGACGTCGATCGAGTCGTCGGCCGTGTTGCCGTCGGTGGCGTGGTCCGTGGGTCGTGGCATGGTGCTCTCCCGTCTCCCCCCGGGGGGCGAGTACCCGTCCTGCGTCTGTCAGGCCGAGCGCTTGCGGGACGTCGTCTTCTTCGCCGGTGTCTTCTTCGTCGTGCTCTTCGCCGCCGTCTTCTTCGCGCCCTGGGCCGACTTGGCCGTCGACTTCTTCGACGAGGCCGCCGTCTTCTTGGCGGCCGTCTTCTTCGCCGTCGACGTCGACTTCTTCCCGCCCGCCGGCTTGGGGGCCGCGCGGGACGTCTCGCGCGGCAGCGACTTGACCTCGGCGTGGTCCCCGGCCTCCTCGCCGCGGGACTCGCGGGCCGCGCGGACGCTGTTCTCCAGGGCCGCCATCAGGTCCAGGACCTTGCCGCCGGCCGCGGGTTCGGGCGCCTGCGGCGGGGCCTCACCGGCGACCTTCGCGGCGATGACCTCCTCCACGGCCTCGCGGTACTCGTCGTGCAGGTCCTCCAGGTCGACCTCGCCCAGGGTGTCCATCAGCGCGTCGGCGAGGTCCAGCTCCTTGTCGCGGACCGTGACGTCGGTGTCGGGGGCGACGCCCTCGGGGGCGCGGACCTCGTCGGGCCAGAGCAGGCCGTGCATCGCGATCGCGTCGCCGACCACCCGGAGCATGCCCAGCCGCTCCCGGCCGCGCAGGGCGAACTTGGCGATCGCCACCTTGTTGCTGCGCTTGAGCGCCTCCCGCAGCAGGGTGTACGGCTTCGCCGCCGGGGCGCCGCTGGCCTGGAGGTAGTACGCGGCGTCCATCTGGAGGGGGTCGATCCGGTCGGCCGGCACGAAGGCGACGATCTCGATCGTCTTGGCGGTGGGGAGGGGCAGGCTAGACAGGTCCTCCTCGGTGATCGGGATGATCGAGCCGTCCGCGTCCTCGTACCCCTTGCCGATCTCCCCCTGGGTGACCTCGCGGTCCTCCAGTTCGCAGAACTTGCGGTAGCGGATGCGGCCGCCGTCCTCGGTGTGGATCTGGCGGAAGGAGATCGAGTGGCTCTCGGTGGCGTTCACCAGCTTGATCGGAATGCTGACCAGGCCGAACGAGATGGCGCCGTTCCAGATGGATCTCACGTGCAGCACCCTTCCGGTCACGCTCAGGAGTTTTTGTCATGGTTTGCATGGGATTCTTATCGTATGGCGCCTATCACAGTGGTGGAGGGGCGACGGCTCGCGCTCAGCAATCTGGACAAGGTGCTGTATCCCGCCAGTGGCTTCACCAAGGGCGAGGTGCTGCACTACTACGCGACCGTCGCCGAGGTCCTGCTGCCGCATCTGCGGGACCGGGCGGTGTCCTTCCTGCGGTATCCGGACGGGCCGGACGGGCAGGTGTTCTTCACGAAGAACGTGCCGCCGGGTACGCCCGAGTGGGTCATGACCGCCGAGGTGCCGCGGGTGGAGGGGCCCTCGCGGATGGTGCTGGTGCAGGATCTGCCGAGCCTGATGTGGGCGGCCAACCTCGTCGCCGAGTTCCACACCCACCAGTGGCTGGTCGGCACGCCGGACGAGGCCGACCGGATCGTCTTCGACCTCGATCCGGGGGCGCCGGCGACCATCGTGCAGTGCTGCGAGGTCGCGCTGTGGCTGCGTGAGCGGCTGGCGCGGGACGGCATCCAGGCCTACGGCAAGACCTCCGGCTCCAAGGGGCTGCATCTGCTCGCCGCCGTGCGCGGGGCCTCCTCCGAGCGGGTGTCCGAGTACGCCAAGGCGCTGGCCGTGGAGGCCGAGAAGGCCATGCCGCGGCTGGCGCTGCACCGGATGACCAGGAGCCTGCGTCCGGGGAAGGTCTTCGTCGACTGGAGCCAGAACGCCGCCCGCAAGACCACGGCGACTCCGTACACCATGCGGGCCCGGGCGGAACCGACCGTCTCGGCGCCGGTGACCTGGGAGGAGATCGAGGAGTGCCGGGCGCCCGGCCGACTGGACTTCCACGCCCGGGACATCGCGCCGAGGGTGCGGGACTTCGGGGATCTGCTGGCGCCGCTGCTCGACGGGGGGCGGGCCGGGGAGTTGCCGTAGTCCGGGTGCGGGTGAGGCGTCCTGGCTCGGGGCGCCCGGAGCCGGTCCCGGGGTGGAGTGGGGTGCGTGTCGGCTCGGGGCGCCCGTAGCCCGACCTGAGGTGAGGTGCGCGCCGGCTCGGAGGGGGCGCCCGCAGTCGGTAGTGCGCCGGCTGGGAGGCGCGTCAGACGATGGGCTCCCGGCCCGGGATTCTTCAGACCCTTTCCCACGTGTTCCGGTCGCGGGCCATCGCGTGCAGGGCCTCCACGTCCGCCGGTTTCAGGACGCCCCCCTGCCGGGACAGGGTGTCCAGTTGCGCGTCGGTCAGGACGCGGACCTCGCGAGGGGCCGTGGGGACGGTCACCGCCGCCGGGTCCACCAGGACGAGGACGGGGCGGACCTCGGCCGTCAGGGCGTAGGAGGCACGGTCGGCGGCGGCGCGGACGGTGCGCAGGAGGGGGTGGGGGTCACGGCGGCCCACGGTGACCAGGGGGTCGGCGATGGTCACGCGGTGCCTGCGGGCGTGGAGCGTGTACAGGGCGAACAGGCCGCCGGGGCCGATCAGCAGATGGTGGACGCGGTCGCCGCCGGGCAGTGGCACCGAGTGCAGGGCGTGCCAGCCCGAGCCGTCCAGCCGGTCCAGGGCCTCGCCGACCGCCTGCTCGGCTTCCAGGGCCCTGCGACGCGGGTCGGGCCGCAGCCTGCGGGCCGGGCCGGGGTCGCGGTCGAGGGCGACGAGCAGGGCCTCGCCCGGGCGGTTGGGGGCCAGGTCGTCGTCAGGGTGGAGGGCGAGGCGGGCCAGTTCCGCCGGGGTGGGCACGGGCGGCGGTCCGACCGTCACCGGGCCGGTGATGAAGGGGCCGAGGGCCCTCATGACGTCGTCCTCGCGGTCCGCGCCGAGCAGATTGACCCGGGCCGCCTCACGGTCGTACCAGGCGATGTTCCGGCCGTCCGGGAGGCAGACGTACAGCCGCTCACGGCCGTGCCGCCAGGTCGGTACGACGCGCAGTCCGTTCATGCGGCATCACCCCCGACCATGGGAACAGGCGGGGTGCTGCCGGTGCAAGAAGCCGGATGGCGCGGGGAGGAGTTGGGCCTGCCGGCGGATCGGCCGCCGGGAGGACGCCGTGCCTGGTCGACGCCGCGCGGGCCCTCGTGCGGTGAGGGTGGGGAGGCATCGCTGCGTACCTGCGGCGGGGCCGATGTGCCGGCCCCGCGGAGCCCGTGGAACGAGGTCGTCCCCGGGCTGTGGACGGGGGGTCACGCGTACACGGGGTCGACGGGCCATCCGGAGTTCGACGTCGTACGGGACGAGTTCGACCTGGTGCAGACGCTGCTGCGGTTGCCGGGGCACGGGCCGGATCCGGGCGGGGCCGCACCAGGTGTGGCCGATCCCCGACGGGCCGCTGGACGGCACGCAGCCGTCGGGGGTGATCCGGCTCGCCGAGGCCACGTGCGAGGCGCTGGGTGAGGGCCGTTCGGTCCCGGTCCGCTGGTCCCACGGCTACAACCGCTCGGGGCTGGTCGTCGCGCACGCGCTGATGCGCCGGGGCAGCTCAGCCGATGCGGCGATCCGGCTGGTCCGGGAGCGCCGCTCGCCCTGGGCGCTGCACAACGACCTGTTCGTCGAGTACCTGCGGGCCGGGCTGGCCACGGCCCGGCCGCCGGAGGAGCTGACCGAGTAGCACGGCACACGCCCCCCTCGCGCGCAAATGGGACTTCCCTACGAATAAGGTGTACGCGGCCGACGGTCGTGTCCGCGCCACGTGAGGAACCGTGAACCGTAGGAGTGCAGTGCCCCGCAGCCGTCCCCGAAGCCGCCCCGGCCCGCCTGAGCGCCGGCTCGGCCGGGTCGGCCGGGTCGTGCGCCGGGCCGTCGTCGGCGTGCTGGTGCTGGCGGCCGCCGCGGGCTGTGGGGACGCCGGGGAGCTGGAGGGCGCGGGGTCCACCCCGACGGCGGTCGGCCCCGCGCGGCTCTGGCCGGAACTGACCCCGGCGTCCAGTCCTGCCTTCGAGATCGGCGAGGTGAACACGGAGCCGGTCCAGGGCGTCGAGGTCCCCGCCGACGGCGACATCCGCCGGGTGGACCCGGTCGGGATCGTCCGGGCCGAGATCGACGCGAACCCCGGCGACTACGCCGGCGACAAGGCGCCCCACCGCGACACCGACCGCCGGATGGCCGACTGCGCCAAGGGCCCGGGGCACGGGGAGTGCCCCGTGCTCAGGCCGTACTACCGGGACCTGACCGGTGACGGGCGCGACGATCTGACGCTGGGATTCCGGCTGCTGCCCGGCCGGACCACGGCCGTGCGGGTCTACACCGTCGACAAGGACCGGCTCATGCAGGTGATGGCGTGGGAGGACGCGCTCAGCGGCGTCGAGCTGGCGGGGCGTTCCCTGGTCATCCGGTCGCCGTCGGAGGTGGCGGGTTACGAGTACCGCCTGCAGTGGACCTGGGACCGGGACCAGCGGGCCATGCTCCTCACCCACGACGAGATGCTGCGCGCCGGCCCGCGGGGGCACTCACGGCACCCGTCCGCCTCGCCCTCCGCCCCGTCCACTGCCCCGTCCTCCTCCTCGCCCTCCCCGTCGGTCTCGCCCTCCGCGAGCGGCGGATGAGAGCCGTGCTGCCCCGGTGGTCCGGGACGCTCGCCGTGAAGGCCGCCGTGTTCATCACGGTGATGTGCTGTGCGCTCGCCGCCCTGCTCGGCGTCCTGGTGCACGTGCAGGTGACGAACCAGACCGTCGGCCAGGCCCGTCAGCAGGCGCTGCAGCGGCTGACGCAGGCGACCGAGCGGTACGAGGCCGGGGACGCGCTGCGGCGGGGCGCCGGGGTGGATCCGCCGGGGCTGCCGGGGTCCCTGCGGGAGCTGGCGGTCGACGGCGACCGGGGCACGATGGTCGCGGACCTGGAGGGGCGCCCCGTGATGTGGGCGGCTGGACCCGTGGACGGCGGCCGGGCCCTGGCGGTGGCGGTCGACTACTCCCAGCAGGCGCGCACCATCGACGGGCTGGACCGGGCGATCCTGTGGTCGTCGGGGCTGGCGATCGGGGCGACGCTGCTGGTCGGAGCGTTCGCGGTGACGCGGGTGACCCGGCGGTTGCACGCCACGGCGCTGGTGGCGCGGCGGATCAGCGCGGGCGACCTGGACGCGCGCGTGAACGACCCGCGCACCCGTCCCCGCCCCGGGCCGAGGGACCAGACACGTCTCAGGAACCCGGCGCGGCCGGACAACCAGGCACGGCCAATAGACCCGGCGCGGCCGACAAACCCGGCGTGGCCGACGAACCCGGCGTGGCCGACGAACCCGGCGCAGCCGAAGAAACCGGCGCGCCCGAGCAACGCAGCCCAGCCGGCGAACCCGGCGCAGCCGAGCAACCCGGCACGGCCGAGGAAACCGGCGTGGCTGAAGAACCCGGCCCGGCCGAAGAACCCGGCACAGCCAACGAACCCGGCACAGCCGAGCAACCCGGCACGGCCGAGGAAACCGGCGTGGCTGAAGAACCCGGCGCGGCCGAAGAACCCGGCACAGCCAACGAAC
>NZ_JBEOTZ010000029.1:0-69360 GCF_040303825.1 Streptomyces sp. NPDC094143 | reverse complement strand
ACGAACCCGGCACAGCCGAGCAACCCGGCACGGCCGAGGAAACCGGCGTGGCTGAAGAACCCGGCGCGGCCGAAGAACCCGGCGCGGTCGAACCCGGCCCGATCCACCGACCCCGTGCGCCCGAAGGCCTGGGCGCGTCCGCAGGACGAGGTGGCCGCGGTCGCCGCCGCGCTGGACTCCATGGCGTCGTCGCTGCAGGGCAAGTTGCTCGCCGAGCAGCGGTTCACGGCGGACGTCGCGCACGAGCTGCGCACTCCGCTGACCGGCCTGCACGCGGCGGCCGAGCTGCTGCCCCCGGGCCGGCCGACGGAGCTGGTGCGCGACCGGGTGGCGGCCCTGCGCACCCTCACCGAGGACCTGCTGGAGATCTCGCGGCTGGACACCGGGCGGGAGCGGCTGGAGCTGGACACCGAGCGGCTGGGGCCGCTGGCCGAGCGGGTGGTGCGCGCGGCGGGGAGCGGCACGGAGGTCGTCGTCGTACGGGACGTGGCGGTGGAGACGGACCGGCGGCGGCTGGAGCGGGTGCTGGGGAACCTGGTGGCGAACGCGCACAAGCACGGGCGGGCGCCGGTGGTGCTGACCGTGGACGGGCCGGTGGTCACGGTCCGGGACCACGGGGACGGTTTCCCGGAGTATCTGGTGGCGCACGGGCCGCAGCGGTTCCGTACGGAGGGGGGCGCCCGGGGGCACGGGCTGGGGCTGACCATCGCGCTGGGGCAGGCGGAGGTGCTGGGGGCGCGGCTGGAGTTCGCGAACGCGCCGGACGGCGGGGCGGTGGCGACGCTGGAACTGCCGGTGGGCTGAGCGCCCGGGCCGCGTCCTCCTATGGCCCACTGTGAGGGGCGCCCGGGCGAGACCGCTCCTAATGTGGCGAATAGTCAGCTTCGGCACTTCGTCCCCACATGGAGGTAACCCCATGCCCCTGCGCTCCCGCCTCTGCATAGTCGGCGCCGCCGCCTTCCTCGCCGCCGCGGCCGCCATCACGCCCGCCGCCGCCGCGCACGACGACTGGGACCCGTCCGGTGCCACCGGCGGCAACGGCGGCAACTACCACGACCCGTCCGGCGGCAACGGCGGCAACTACCACGACCCGTCCGGCGGCAACGGCGACCACCACGGCCACCGCCTCTACCAGGGCGTCGTCACGGCGGACACGCTGGCGCTGCGCAGCGCCCCGAACCGCGGTTCGCAGGTCATCCGGTACGCCCACAAGGGCGAGGTCGTCTCGATCTTCTGCAAGACCGGCGGCGAGACGGTGAAGGGCAACCCGCTCTGGTACCTCCTCACCGACGGCACCTGGGCCTGGGGCGCGGCCCGCTACATCGACAACATCGGTCCCGCGCCACGCTGGTGCTGACACTCCGTCACCCAAGGCGCACAAGACACACTGTTTGGGTAGGTTCCGGACATGAGTAAGGCCGGAATCACCGTGGCGACGGCGGACCCACCTGTGCCCGCCGTCCGCCGCCTCCCCCGGCGCCGGGGCGTCGAACTCGCCCTCATCGTCCTGGCCGTACTGCTGTCCGTGTACGGCTACTGCGCGGTGGGCCTCGCCCGGCACGGGGCGCTTCCGCCCGGTGCCGCCGGCTACGGCGCCGGGCTCGGCGTGCTCGCGCTGCTGGCCCATCTGGCGGTGCGCCTGCGGGCCCCGTACGCCGATCCCCTCCTGCTGCCCATCGGCGTGCTGCTCAACGGTCTCGGCCTGGTGCTCATCTACCGGCTCGATCTGGAGACCCCCGGCGACCGGGCGGCACCGGCGCAGCTGGTGTGGTCGACGCTGGGAGTGACCCTGTTCATCCTGGTCGTCCTGCTGCTGCGCGACCACCGGATCCTCCAGCGCTACACCTACGTCTGTGTCGTCGCGGCGCTGGTGCTGCTCACCCTGCCGATCCTGTTCCCGGCGGTGAACGGGGCCCGCATCTGGATCCGGGTCGCCGGGTTCTCCATCCAGCCGGGCGAGTTCGCGAAGGTGCTGCTGGCGGTGTTCTTCGCCGCGTACCTGGCCGCGAACCGCAACGCGCTGGCCTACACCGGCCGCCGCGTCTGGAGGCTGCAGCTGCCCACCGGCCGGGTCCTCGGCCCGATCGTCGCCGTCTGGCTGGTGAGCGTGGGCGTGCTCATCCTGGAACGGGACCTCGGCACCTCGCTGCTCTTCTTCGGCCTGTTCGTGGTCCTGCTCTACGTGGCCACCGGCCGCACCGGCTGGATCGCCGTGGGGCTGCTGCTGGCGGCGCTGGGCGCGGTCGCGGTCGGACGGCTGGAGCCGCACGTGCACAGCCGGATCGAGACCTGGCTGCACCCGTTCGCGTCGATCGAGGCGGGCGAGGGCGCGAACCAGCTCGCGCAGTCGCTGTTCGCCTTCGCGGAGGGCGGCCTGCTCGGCACGGGACTCGGCCTCGGCCACTCCGTCCTCATCGGCTTCGCGGTGAAGTCCGACTTCATCCTGGCCACGGCGGGCGAGGAACTGGGCCTGACCGGTCTGTCCGCCGTCATCCTGCTCTACGGCCTGCTGGTGGAGCGCGGCTTCCGGGCGGGTCTCGCCCTGCGCGAGCCGTTCGGCCGGCTGCTCGCCGTCGGACTCGCCTCGCTCGTGGCGCTCCAGGTGTTCGTGATCGCGGGCGGGGTGACCGGGCTGATCCCGCTGACGGGCATGGCGATGCCGTTCCTGGCCCAGGGCGGCTCGTCGGTGGTCACCAACTGGGCGATCGTGGCGCTGCTGCTGCGGGTGAGCGACTCGGCCCGGCGCGGTTACGACGGGCAGGCCCCCCGGTGACCCGGCACATCCGGCACGCCGGTTGCTTCTGCGCCCTGCTGCTGGTGGCCCTGCTGGTGAACGCCGTCCGCGTCCAGGTCGTCCAGGCCCCGGAGTACGACCGCAACCCGGCCAACCGGCGTCCGGACATCTCCCGTTACGAGCGGCCGCGCGGCGACATCCTGGTCGGTGGCCGGCCGGTCACCGGCTCGAAGGACACCCGTGAGCATCTGCGCTACGAGCGCACCTACGCCGACGGCCCGTTGTACGCCCCGGTCACCGGCTTCGCCTCCCAGCTGTACGGCACGACGCTGCTGGAGGACGCCGAGGACGGGGTGCTGTCCGGCTCGGACCCGATGCTCGCGCCGTTCCCGCTGTGGAACGACTTCACCCGGGCGCGCAGCTCCGGCGGCCACGTCGT
Organism: Streptomyces sp. NPDC094143; assembly: GCF_040303825.1. Classification (NCBI taxonomy): domain Bacteria; kingdom Bacillati; phylum Actinomycetota; class Actinomycetes; order Kitasatosporales; family Streptomycetaceae; genus Streptomyces; species Streptomyces sp. NPDC094143. Next base: position 66,187 of record NZ_JBEOTZ010000029.1, on the reverse strand, counting down.
GACGACCCTCGATCCGGCCGCGCAACGGGCGGCGTTCAAGGGGCTCGCGGGCCTCAAGGGCGCGGTCGCGGCCGTGGAACCGGCGACCGGCCGGATCCTGGCCCTGGTCTCCGTCCCCTCCTACGACCCCCAGCCGCTGTCCGGGAACGGGACGGCCGCGGCCCGGGCGTGGGCGCGGCTCACCGCGGACGAGGACCGGCCGATGCTCAACCGGGCGGTGCGGCAGACGTATCCGCCGGGTTCCACCTTCAAGGTCGTCACCGCGGCCGCCGCCCTGGACGCGGGGGTCGTCACGGACCTCGACGCGCCGACCGACTCCCCCGACCCGTACACCCTGCCCGGGACGCGGACCCGGCTGAAGAACGCGTCCAGGGGCTGCGCGGACGCCTCCGTGCGCGAGGCGTTCACCCTCTCCTGCAACACGGTGTTCGCCAAGCTGGGCGTGGAGGTGGGTGTGCGGGACATGACGGCGACGGCACGCGCCTTCGGCTTCGGCAACGGCGAGCTGGCGATCCCCTTCCCGGTGGCCCGCTCCACCTTCGACACCACACTCGACCCGGCGCAGCTGGCCCTGTCGTCGATCGGGCAGTACAACACCCGCGCCACGCCCCTGCAGATGGCGATGGTCGCGGCGGCCGTGGCCAACGGCGGGCAGGTGCGCGAGCCCTATCTGGTGGAGCGCACGACCCGGCCGGGCGGGAGCGTCCTGTCGACCGCCGGCTCGCGCGGGGTGCGCCAGGCGATGTACCCCTCGACCGCGGTGCGGCTGCGCGCCCTGATGCGGGAGGTCGTGGAGGAGGGCACCGGCCGCCGGGCCGCGATCCGCGGGGCGAAGGTCGGCGGCAAGACCGGCACCGCCCAGCACGGGCTCGGCAACTCGGGGATGCCGTACGCCTGGTTCATCTCCTGGGCTCAGGGGCCCCGGGACCTGACGCCCAGCGTGGCGGTCGCGGTCGTCGTGGAGGACGCGGAGGAGGAGCGCCGGGACATCAGCGGCGGCGGCGACGCGGCACCGATCGCGCGGGCGGTGATGGAGGCGGTGCTGAAGTCACGCGACCGTGCGCCCGGTTCCTGATCCGCCCGCTGCTCAGCCGCCGGTGCCCCGCCCGGCTTCGATGGCGTCCCGCACCTCCGCCACCCGGTCCCGCTCCTGCGCCGCGAACCGCTCGGCGTCCACGGGATGCCGAAGTTCTCCAGCACCTCCGCGCCGCGCAGCCGGTCACGCATCAGATAGCAGCCCTCGACGACGAACTCCTCGCGCTCGCGCAACTCGGCGTGCGTGAGCTGCCGGTAGTGGTCCCGCAGGGCCATCCGGCCGAAGGCCACGTGCCGGGCCTCGTCCTGCATGACGTGGGCGAGGATCTGCTTGGGCAGCGGCTTGTCGGTCGTGTCCCTGATCATGCCGAACGCGGCCAGCGCCAGGCCCTCGATCAGCACCTGCATCCCCAGGTACGGCATGTCCCAGCGCGAGTCCCGCAAGGTGTCGCCCAACAGCGACTGAAGACTGTCGTTGACGGGTACAGCATCCCGATCTTCTCCTGCAGGAAACGGCCGTAGATCTCGGCGTGCCGGGCCTCGTCCATCGTCTGGGTCGCCGAGTAGAACTTCGCGTCCAGGCCGGGGGCGGACTCCACGATGCGGGCGGCGCAGATCATCGCGCCCTGCTCGCCGTGCAGGAACTGGCTGAACTGCCAGGAGGCGTGGTGCCGGCGCAGTTCGCCCTTGTCCTTCTCCGTCAGCTTCGCCCAGTGCCGGGTGCCGTACAGGGACATCGCCTCGTCCGGGGTGCCCAGCGGGTCGTACGGATCGACCTCCAGCTCCCACTCGATGCGCTTCTGCCCGTCCCACTGCTTGTCCTTGCCCTTCTGGTAGAGGGCCGGCAGACGGTCGCGGCCGTCGTCGTACTCCCAGCTGACGCGGGCCGCGCCGGTCGCCGGCACCTGCCAGGCGGGCCCATCCGATTCCATGGCGTACTGGTCGAAGCTCGACATGCTCGGCAGGCTCACACGAAGTAGACGCCGGGTCGACAAGTCACGCCCAAGGGATTGACGGGCTTACTGACAGGCAGTCTCATAAGTGGTGACGGTGACGTGTGCACAACGAGGTGGGCAGCGATGACGACCCTGACGGAAGCCGACGCGCTCGACGGCCTGCGCGACGCCCTGGGCCTGCTCAAGGACCGGGAGCAGGTGGCCCAGCGGCTGCTCGACTCCTCCGCCAAGCACTCCTTCGACCCGGACAAGGAACTGGACTGGGACGCGCCCTTCGAGGAGGGCAAGTGGTTCTGGCCCCCGGAGCTGGTCTCCCTCTACGACACCCCCCTCTGGAAGCGGATGAGCGAGGAGCAGCGCATCCTGCTGTCCCAGCACGAGGCGGCCGCCCTCGCCTCCCTCGGCATCTGGTTCGAGATCATCCTCATGCAGCTCCTGGTCCGCCACATCTACGACAAGGCGGCGACCAGCGCGCACGTCCGGTACGCCCTCACCGAGATCGAGGACGAGTGCCGCCACTCCAAGATGTTCGCCCGGCTGATCACCCACGGCGGCACGCCCTGGTACCCGGTCAGCCGCGTCCACCAGCAACTGGGCCGCCTGTTCAAGACCATCTCCACCACCCCGGGTTCCTTCACGGCGACCCTGCTGGGTGAGGAGGTCCTCGACTGGATGCAACGCCTCACGTTCCCCGACGAGCGGGTCCAGCCCCTCATCCGGGGCGTCACCCGCATCCACGTGGTGGAGGAGGCCCGCCACGTCCGCTACGCCCGCGAGGAGCTCCGCCGCCAGATGGTGACGGCCCCCAGGTGGTCCCAGGAGTTCACCCGCATCACCTCGGGCGAGTTCGCCCGGGTCTTCTCGGTGGCGTTCGTGAACCCGGAGGTCTACACGAACGTGGGCCTCGACAAGCGCGAGGCCCTCGCCCAGGTCAAGGCCAGCGGCCATCGCCGCGAGGTCATGCAGACCGGCTCCAAGCGGCTCACGGACTTCCTCGACGACATCGGGGTCCTGCGGGGCGTGGGCCGCCGCCTGTGGAAGTCCTCGGGCCTGCTGGCCTGACCGACGGCCCCGCCCTATCGGGGTGCCGGGAACCCCTCAGCGCGCGGCTCGACTGCCCGCCGCGGGACCTGGCGCCCGCGGCGGCAGCCAGGACGCACCCGCACCCGCGGGACGGCGCGAGGGGCCGTGCCGGGGGGTGTCCGCCCGCAGCGGTTGGCGCGTCGACGGACAGTCAGTCGGCACGCGACCCCATCGCGGCGTTCCGAGAACGGACACCCCCCGGCGCGGCCCCGACCCACCCCCCACCGTCAGGCGACGACGCGCACCCCCACCCAGCACAGTCACAGCCCACCGCCGGAGGCACCCCCCACCCACCGCTACGCAGCCCCCCGACCCCCCGATTACGCTGCGGAGCATGACACCAGCCGCCGCCCCCACCCCCGCCTACCGGCGACTCAGCGTCGAGGAACGCCGCAGCCAGTTGCTCACCGCCGCGCTGGGCCTCTTCGCGCACCGCGCGCCGGAGGAGGTCTCCCTCGACGACGTCGCCGAGGCGGCCGGCGTCTCCCGCCCCCTGGTGTACCGGTACTTCCCCGGCGGCAAGCAGCAGCTCTACGAGGCCGCGCTCCGCTCCGCCGCCGACGAGCTGCAGCACTGCTTCGACGAACCCCGCGAGGGCCCCCTGCTCCCCCGCCTGTCCCGCGCCCTCGACCGCTACCTCGCCTTCGTCGACGAGCACGACGCCGGTTTCAGCGCCCTCCTCCAGGGCGGCAGCGTCGTCGAGACCTCGCGCACCACCGCCATCGTGGACGGCGTCCGCCGCGTCGCGGCCGAGCACATCCTCAGCCACCTGGGCGTCACCGGCCCTGGAGTCGGTCCCCGCCTGCGCATGACCATCCGCATGTGGATCACCGCCGTCGAGGCGTCGTCGCTGATCTGGCTCGACGAGGACAAGGACCCCCCGGCGGAGGAGCTCCGCGACTGGCTCGTCGAGCAGTTCGTCGCCATGCTGACGGTGACGGCCCGCCGCGACCCGCAGACGGACGCCCTGGTCCTGGCCCTCGCCGAGGATGTCTGACACTGATCCCGTGAAGAGCGAAGACACCCCCTTCGAGGGCGGCCCCATGGACGGCAGGGTCCTGCCGGTCCTGGTCGGCATCACCGGCCACCCGCCCAAGACGTACCGCATCCCCGTCCCGGATCCGGACGGCGGACCGCCCACCGTGCTGGTCTACCGGCGCGTACCCCGCGGACCGGGCAAGGCCGGCCTGACCAACCGCTGGAAGTACGCCTACGCCCCCGAGGGTGCCCCGGCGCGCCGGCTCAACTGGCCATGGTCGAAGCCAGACGCCACGCCGCCCGGCAAGCGGGACGACGCCGACGGGTGACGTCGTTGCGCCGAACCGCGCACACTCACCGCGCGCACCCCGCGCACACGCCCCATCCTCACGGTGTCCGGCGGCACAGGGCCGCCCCCGCACCGGAGGTGACGCCATGTCAGGAACCTTCCTGCGACTGGTCTGCGTCGCGGCGACGGCAGCCGGAACGGCCCTCGCGCCCGTACCCGCCGCGGCCGTGCCCGATCCGGAGACAGAACAGCCCTCCGTCGCCCGCCTCCTGACCGACCTTCAGCGCCTGTACCGCCAGGCCGAGCAGGCCACCGAGGCGTACAACGCCACCGAGGAGAAGCTGAAGAGGCAGCGCGCCGAGACCGACCGGCTGGAGCGCGCGCTCGCCCGGGCCCGGCTCTCCCTGCACGACAGCCGGGGCGCGGCCGGCCGCCTGGCCCGGCAGCAGTACCAGAGCAGCACCGGCATCTCCCCGTACGTCCGCCTGCTGCTGGCCCGCGACCCGGAGCGCGCGGTGGACCAGGGCCGGGTGATCGGCCGGATCGCACGGGAGCGGGCCGGCACCGTGGGCCGGCTGACCGGCACCGAACGCAAGGCCCGGGACCTCGCCCGCAAGGCCCGCAAGGCACTCGACGAGCAGCTCGCCCTCACCGAGCGGCGCAGGAAGGAACGCGACACGGTGCGCGGACGGCTGCACGACGTCGAGGAACTGCTCGCCTCCCTCGACCGGGACCAGCTCACGGCGGTCGCCGAGCTGGAGGAGGACGGTGTGGCGAAGGCGCAGAAGCGGTTCATGGCCTCCGGCGCGCTGGGCGCCGCAGGCAGCGCCGGCACCGTCCGCAGGCCCACGGCGGCGGGCGGCCGGGCCGTGCGCTACGCCGTACGGCAGCTCGGCAAGCCGTACGAGTGGGGCGCGGAGGGCCCGAAGTCGTTCGACTGCTCGGGCCTGACCTCGCAGGCCTGGGCCGCGGCCGGCACCCTCATCCCCCGGACCAGCCAGGAGCAGTGGAAGCGGCTGCAGCGGATCGGGCTGGACGAGCTGCGCCCGGGCGACCTGGTCGTGTACTTCGAGGAGGCCACGCACGTCGCGCTGTACCTCGGCGACGGCCAGGTCGTCCAGGCACCCCGCCCGGGCGCGAAGGTGAAGGTGTCACCGATCGCGGCCAACCCCGTCCTGGGCGCCGTACGCCCGGACCCGGACGGGAAGCCCCTGCGGCACTACGAGCCGCCGGAGCTCCCCGAGGGCGCGACGGACGGGTCGGACGAGGGCTACGACGGTGACACGGGCGACGAGGACTAGGCGGCGCCCGCGCCGGACGCCTCGACCAGGTAGGCCTGGGTCTTCGCCGGGTCGTAGAAGAAGTTCTCGAAGTCGGCCGGGTTGTTGAAGCCGTTGGCGAAGCGGTCGGCGACCGGCTGGATCTCCCCGGCGGCGCCGATGAGGTTCAGGACGTGCTCGGGCGGCGGCGCGAGCATCGTGTTGGTCCACTTGGTGACGTGCTGGGCGGTGTCCCAGTAGCGGTCGAAGGTGGCCCGCATCCACTCCTCGTCGAACGGCTTGTCGCCGTGCTCGACGATCGAGGCGAGGTAGGCGGCGGCGCACTTGGACGCCGAGTTGGAGCCCTGCCCGGTGATCGGGTCGTTGGCGACGACCACGTCGGCGACGCCGAGCACCAGACCACCGCCGGGGAGGCGGCCGATCGGGTTGCGGACGGTGGGGGCGTAGCGCCCGGCCAGCGTGCCGCCGGCGTCGGTGAGTTCGACCTTGGTGGCCCGCGCGTACTCCCAGGGGACGTACCGCTCCATGAGTTCCAGGGTCAGGGAGAGGTGCTCCGCGGGGTCCTTGACGCCGGCGAAGACGTCGAGCGGGCCGCCGGGTATGCCCTCCCAGAAGAGGATGTCGGCCCGGCCGGAGGTGGTCAGGCACGGCATGACGAACAGCTCGCCGACGCCCGGCACGAGGTTGCAGCGGACCGCCTCGGTGTCCGGGTGCTCGGGGCGCGGGCCGAGGCCGTGGACGTACGCCACGGCCAGCGCGCGCTGCGGCTCGCTGTACGGGGAGCGCTCGGGGTCGCGGGCGAACATCTGGACCAGTTCGCCCTTGCCGGCGGCGACCAGCACCAGGTCGTAGGTGCGGGAGAAGTAGTCGAGGTCGCCGACGGCCGCGCCGTGGATGACGAGCTGGCCACCGCGCTGGGCGAAGGTCTCCATCCAGCCGGCCATCTTCACGCGCTGGTCGATCGACTGCGCGAACCCGTCGAGGCGGCCCAGCCAGTCGATGGCCCGCGCGGCGGGGCCCTCGGCCCAGGAGCCGGGGGCGGCGACCGAGACGCCGAGTCCTTCGATCTTCGGGGCCTGGGACTCCCAGAAGTTCAGCTGGAGGTCGCGCTCGTGCTGCAGGGCCGTGTGGAACATGCACTGTGTCGACATGACCCGGCCGGTGCGGATCTCGTCCGCCGTCCGGTTCGACATCAGGGTGACCTCGTACCCCTGCGACTGGAGGCCGAGGGCGATCTGGAGACCGGACTGGCCGGCTCCGACGACGAGTATCTTCCGCATGCGGGCTGTCCTCTACTCGGGGGTTTCGTCCAGCGCGTGGCCGACGAGGGCCAGGAGGGTCTCGATCACGGAGATCCGGCGACGCGCGTCCATGATCATGACAGGTATGTGTTGCGGGATGGTCAAGGCCTCCCGCACATCCTCCGGCTCGAACAGCTCGGCGCCGTCGAAGTGGTTGACCGCGACCACGTACGGCAGCCCGGAGCTCTCGAAGTAGTCCAGGACCGGGAAGCAGTCCTTCAGGCGGCGGGTGTCGGCCAGCACCACGGCGCCGATCGCGCCGCGCACGATGTCGTCCCACATGAACCAGAACCGCTGCTGGCCCGGCGTGCCGAACAGGTAGAGCACCAGGTCGTCGTCGAGCGTGATGCGCCCGAAGTCCATGGCGACGGTGGTGGAGGTCTTGTCCGGCGTGGCGGTGAGGTCGTCGGTGGCCTCGCTCGCCTCGGTCATCAGCGCCTCGGTCTGCAGGGGCGTGATCTCCGAGGCGGAGGTGACGAGGGTGGTCTTGCCCACGCCGAAGCCGCCCGCCACCACGATCTTCGTGGCTATGGGGGCCCGGGTGCGGTCCGTCTCCCAGGCGTGCAGGCCCTCGCCGGGCCGGACGAACGAGGAGGAAGCGGCGACGCCGTGAGCGGCGTCAGAGACGACGGAGTCCACTCAGCACCCTTTCCAGCAGAGCGCGGTCCGGGCGGCCCGTGCCGTGGCCGGTCCCCGTTCCGTACACACGGATCTTTCCCTGGTCCGCGAGGTCGCTGAGGAGCACGCGGACCACGCCGAGCGGCATCTTCAGCAGCGCGGCGATCTCGGCCACCGTACGCATCCGGCGGCACAGTTCGACGATGGCCCGCAGCTCCGGCATCACACGGCTGGAGAGGTTGCCGTTCGTCAGTTCCTTGCGCTCCTCCGGGGCGTCCAGCGCCGCCGTGCTGGCCACGAACGTCTCCACGAGGAGGACGTGGCCGAAGCGGGTCCGGCCGCCGGTGAGCGAGTAGGGGCGGACCCGGGCGGGTTTGCGGTCACCGCCGCGGACCGGGAGGTGCTGCTTGGGCTTACTGCTCATCGGGCACTCCCCGTCGTCTGGGACTCCTCCAGAGATTTGCGGAGCTCGCTGCGGAGTTCGGGCGTCAGGACATGGCCGGCCCGGCCGACGAACAGGGCCATGTGGTAGGCCACCACGCTCATGTCGCAGTCCGCCGAGCCGTGCACGCCGAGCAGCGAGCCGTCGCTGATCGACATCACGAACAGGCTGCCCTCCTCCATGGCGATCATGGTGTGCTTGACCCCGCCGTAGTCCATCAGCTTGGCGGCGCCGATGGTGAGGCTGCCGATGCCGGAGACGATGGTGGCGAGGTCGGCGGCGGAGCCGCGCGGGCCGGTGGACCGGCCCCCGCGGGTCTGCAGGGCCTCGCGGGCCTCCTTGTTGCGGTCCGCGTCGGAGGACAGCAGGAGCAGTCCGTCGGAGGAGACGACCGCCACCGAGAGGATGCCGGGCACCTCCTCGACGAGGTTGGTCAGCAGCCAGTGCAGGTTGCGGGCCTCACTGCTCAGTCCGATCAGTCCGAAGGTACTGGGCGCGGTCAACTGCTTGCCTCCTCGACTGTGCCCCCCGTGGCTTCTTCGGAATCAGCTGGTCCAGATGTGCCGGTGGCCGGCCGCCGGTGCGAGGCCGTCTGCTCGGCGATCTCCGCCTCGACCTCGCGGTAGCCGGCCTGGGCGCCCTGGCGGAAGCCGCCGAGGCGGCGGCGCAGGGCTTCGGCGTCGACGGAGCCGCTGCGCTGGCGCGGGGTGGTGGCCGGGGCGGTGATCTTGGGCGTGCGCTTGGGCAGGCCCTTGTCGGTGACGCGTTCGTGTTCGGCGTCGGCCTCCGCCTCGGCTTCCGCTCCGGCGTGTTCGCTCCCGCCCGCACCCCCCGTGCGGGTCTGGTGAGCGTGCGGGGCCGGCTCGTACGGAGTGGCTCCGCCGTCGTCGGCCGCGCTTTCGTGCTGCGTCGGCTCCGGTTCCTCCTGTGGTGGGGGAGCCAGCAGTTCCATGGTGGTCTCGGCAGGCGTCTCGGCCGGTGCCGTCGCCCCTTGCGCGGGTGCGGTCTCCTCCGCCGCCCCGGCCGGTTCCGGGTGCCCGGCCGGTTCGGAGTGCTCGGCCGCGGTCGCGCCGTGGCCGGCCTCCTCCCGCTGTACGGCCTTCTCGGCCAGGGCGACCAGCGGGTCCCCGCCGCTCGTCCGGCCGTGCAGGACGTTGGAGTTGGCCTCCGCGTCGGCGCCGGGCAGGGAGAAGGAGTGGGTGGTGCCGGGCAGCGGTCCGGAGGCCGGGACGGCCGCGGGCGGGGCCGCCGCCAGCAGGGTCCGGGGCAGGACGACGACCGCCGCGATCCCGCCCTGCTTCTGCTCGCGCAACTGGACGCGCACGCCGTGGCGGTGGGCGAGGCGGGCGACGACGTACAGGCCGAGGCCGAGGCCGTCCTCGCCCTCCTGGTCGTAGGGCGCCTCCGGGTCGAAGTCGGACAGGCGGGAGTTCAGGCGCTCCATCCGGTCCTCGGTCATCCCGATGCCCTCGTCCTGGACGGAGAGCATCACCTCGCCGTTCTCCAGCAGCCAGCCGGAGATCTCCACGGGCAGGTCGGGCGGGGAGAACGAGGTGGCGTTCTCCATGAGTTCGGCCAGCAGGTGGGAGAGGTCGTCGGCGGCGAACCCGGCGATGTGCGCGTGCGGCGGCAGCGCGGCGATGCGGACCCGCTCGTACCGCTCGATCTCGCTGACCGCGGCGCGGACGACGTCGACCAGCGGCACGGGCCCGGCGGCGTGCTGGACGTGCTCGGTGCCGGCGAGGACCAGGAGGTTCTCGCTGTGCCGGCGCATGACGGTCGCGAAGTGGTCGAGCTTGAACAGCGTGGAGAGCCGGTCCGGGTCCTGCTCGCGCTCCTCCAGGTTCTCGATGACGGCCAGCTGCCGCTCGACCAGCCCGAGGGTGCGCAGGGCGAGGTTGACGAACGTGCCGCCGATGGCCGTGCGCAGCCGCTCCAGCTGGGCGGCGGCCTCGGCGAGTTCACCGCGCAGTTCCTCGCGTGCGTCGGCCATCTTCTGGCGCTGCCCGACGAGGTGCTTGCGGTCGGACTCCAGTGTGGCGATCCGCTCGGTGAGGGCGGCCGCGTGCGCGTGCAGGGCGTTCACGGAGCGCACGACCTGGGCGAACTCGTCGTTGCGGCCGGTGAACTTCACCGGTTCCTCGGCCGCCGGGTCCTCGGCCTCGGCGAGGCGCTTCGAGCCCAGGCGCAGGACGGCGAGCGGGCGGGTGAGGCTGCGGGCCATGCCGGTGGCGACGCCGACGGCGAGCAGCATCAGGGCGCCGAGGATCGCGATTCGGATCTCCAGCGCGGTGACGTCGTCGTCGCGCAGGGCCTCCAGGTCCTTGGTGCGGCGGTCGTAGAGGGCGGACTCGACGCCGCGCATCAGGTCGACCCGGGCGGACAGGGCCGCGTCCAGCCGTTTGGCGCTGGTGGACAGCTCACTGCCGGAGAGCGACGGCTGGTCGGTGAGGGTGGCGAGGTACTTCTCGGCGGAGTTGACCTCGGTGCCGGTCACCGTGTTGTCGAACGAGGTGCGGGCCGCCTTGGGGGCGGTGGCGCGGAAGTCGGCCAGGGCCGCGTCGGAGCGCAGCCGGGCCTGCTGGGCGGCGGCGCTCAGGGCGTCGCGCTGCCGGGCGTCGGCGCCGGTGGACGTGGCGGTCTCGGCCGGCAGTCCGGTGACGGGGTCGATGACCGTCTCGGTGCCGCGCGGCACGCTGAGCGCGGCGAGCAGCAGTCCCCGGGCCGCGGCTGCCTGCTGGACGGCGGAGTCCAGCTCGGCCAGCGCGTGGCCGCCGGCGCCCGCGCGGGGCGGCGTCCGCTGGGCCAGCTGCTCGGCGAGCCGGTGGAGTTCGGTGATGGCGGCGGAGTACGCCTGGTGCGCTTCGAGAGCGCTGCTCTTGCCGGTCAGCGCCGCTCGCCGTACGGCCGCTATGCCGTCGAGGCCCGAGCGGAGCGCGGCGGGCGCGTCGGTGTCGGCGCGCAGCTCCTCGACCTGCCGGTCGACGCGTTCGCTGTGCTGTTCGGAGGGCGCCTTGGACTTGGGACGGCCGGCCGCGATGTAGGCGGTGACGTCGTCGCGCTCGTCGGCGAGGGAGTGCGCGAGGGCGAGGGCGTCCTGCGTCTGCTCCGCGAGCGTCACCAGCTCCTGGGAGTCGTGGAGTTCCGCTGAGGCGGCCAGCACCGAGGGGGTGCCGGCACCGGCGATGGCCGCGGCGACCACGGCCACGGCGACGATCAGCCGGTTGCGGACGTGTGTGGGGCGGCCCTTGCCGGTGGGGGGCGTCGGCTCAGCGCCCTGAACGGGGGCCGTCTGCTTGCCTGTGCGACGAGGCCGCGTCTTCTGCACCGGTGCTCGCATTCCTGACTCGTGAACCCTTGGGGCCGGGTGACGCTCCGTCAACTGGTGCGTACTCCCGGTACACTTCCCGACCCTCCCAGCGCCGGTGGGCAGCGCACGCGCATCACCTGACCCGCCACCCGAAGGAGTGAACCTCGGAGGGGAGTTGAGGGGCAAGTTCCACCGGCTCTTGCAGGAGGCTTGCGCGGCACGCCGGTTGGACGCCGGGACCGGGCGGTGGCAGTATTCGCCACCGCGTCTTCCCGGAACAAATCATTCCCTCCCAAACCAGGCGCCTGACCTGCGCGGGTGCGCCGGTACGGCAACCATTGCCAGCCTTTTGCGGACCATGTGAAGGGCTCGTGCAGACTGGCTGGATGCGTACTGAACTCGCCTCGGAGCCCGGAGACGCCGACCGCCCCAACGAGGACTTCGCCGCTGTCGGGCTACCGGCTTCAGGACAGGGCGGTTCGCTCGTCGTGCTGGACGGTGTGACGCCACCGAAGGCCGGGACGGGGTGTCTGCATTCCGTCCCCTGGTTCACCGCCCGCCTCGGCGGCGCACTGACCGAACTGACCGTTTCACTCCCGGATGTTCCCCTGGTCGAGGCCTTGTCCCGCGCTATCGCGCGTACCGCCGAGGCACACGCTTCAACCTGTGACCTTTCTCACCCCCGCACCCCTCAGGCCACGGTGGTCGTGGCCCGCTGGGATCCGGACGCGGTGGAGTACCTCGTCCTGTCGGACTCGGCCCTCCTCCTGGAGTCCCCGGACGGCCTGGTGACGCCCGTCCTGGACGACCGGCTGGCTCTGCTGCCCCGTTCGGCACTGGCCACGGACGCGGTGGTGGACGCGACGCTGCGGAACAAGGAGGGCGGTTTCTTCACGGCGGCGGCCGATCCCTCGGTGGCTGGACTGGCCGTGGCCGGCACCCTGCCCCGCCGGGAGGTACGCGCCCTGGCCGCCCTGACGGACGGGGCGACCCGCTGGGTGGAGAGGTTCGGGGAGGGCGACTGGGCGGACTGCTTCCAGGTCGTGCGCAAAGAGGGGCCGCAGGCGCTGGTGGACCGGGTGCGGACGCTGGAACGGGCGGATTCCGCCGCGACGTCGCTGGGCCGGAGCAAGCGGCACGACGACGCGACGGTGGTGTTCGCCGAGTTCTGAGAGGGCGGCCGCCCCTCTACTTCTCCATGCCCCGGTTGAGCTGGTGCAGCAGCCGGGCCAGTTCCGTGACCTCGCGGGTCTCCCAGTCGGCCAGGCGGCCGGCGTAACGGGCGCGGCGGGCCTCGCGGACCCGGCGGACCCGGTCCTGGCCCTCCTGCGTGAGAGCGACCAGCCAGGCGCGGCCGTCGGCGGGGTCGGGCTCGCGGGCGACCAGGCCGAGCTCCTCCAGGGCGCGCAGCTGGCGGGACATCGTCGCCTTGCCGACGCCGATGTACGCGGCGAGCTCGGTGGCCCGCTGCTTGCCGCACTCGTCCAGCCGGACGAGCAGCCCGTAGGCGGACGACTCCAGGTCGGGGTGGACCTCGCGGGCCATCTCGCCCTGGCTGGCCCGGGCCCGCCGCAGCAGGACGGTCAGTTCCCGCTCCAGCGCGAGGAAGGCGGGCCGGTCCACACCGCTTCCGGCCCGGTGTCCGTCGTCGTTGCCGCCCTCGTGCACGTCAGTCCCTGCCTGTTTCGTCGCTACTGGAATTGTCCTCCGGCCGCCGTCGGCGCCGCAGCCCGGCAAGTATTCCCAGGTCAGGGCGTCCGTGTCCACAGGCCCACCACACGGTGAAGGCCCGGGCCCCCGCACGGGAACCCGGGCCTTCCTCAACCGGCCGCGTCCGTCACGCCGCGACCGGAACCTCCGGCGCCGCGCTGTTCGTCGCGGGCGCGAGCGCCAGTTCCAGGACCTGGCGGACGTCGGTGACGGCGCGGACGTCGAGCTTGTCCAGCACCTCCGCCGGGACGTCGTCCAGGTCGGGCTCGTTGCGCTTGGGGATGATCACCGTGGTGACGCCCGCCCGGTGCGCCGCGAGCAGCTTCTGCTTCACGCCGCCGATCGGCAGCACCCGCCCGGTCAGCGAGACCTCGCCGGTCATCGCCACGTCCGTGCGGACCAGCCGTCCGGACAGCAGGGACGCCAGGGCCGTGGTCATCGTGATGCCGGCGCTCGGGCCGTCCTTGGGAACCGCGCCCGCCGGGAAGTGGATGTGCACGCCCCGGTCCTTCAGATCACCCACCGGCAGTTCCAGCTCGGCGCCGTGGGAGCGCAGGAAGCTCAGCGCGATCTGCGCGGACTCCTTCATCACGTCGCCCAGCTGACCGGTCAGGGTCAGTCCGGCCGCGCCGGTCTCCGGGTCGGCCAGGGACGCCTCGACGTAGAGCACGTCACCGCCCGCTCCGGTCACCGCGAGTCCGGTGGCCACGCCCGGCACGGCCGTCCGGCGCTCGGCCGGGTCCTGGGCGGACTCGGGCACGTGGTGCGGCCGGCCGATCAGGTCCCGCAGGTGCGCCTCGGTGACGGTGAAGGGCAGCTCTCGCTCGCCCAGTTCGTGCTGGGCCGCGACCTTGCGCAGCAGCCGCGCGATGGACCGCTCCAGGGTCCGCACGCCCGCCTCGCGCGTGTACTCGCCGGCGAGCTTGCGCAGCGCGCTCTCGTCGATCGTCACCTCGTCCTTGTCGAGCCCGGCCCGCTCCAGCTGGCGCGGGAGCAGGTGGTCCCGGGCGATGACGATCTTCTCGTCCTCGGTGTAACCGTCCAGGCGGACGATCTCCATGCGGTCGGCCAAGGCCTCCGGGATCGCCTCCAGGACGTTGGCGGTGGCGAGGAAGACCACGTCCGAGAGGTCGAGCTCGACCTCCAGGTAGTGGTCGCGGAAGGTGTGGTTCTGCGCCGGGTCGAGCACTTCGAGCAGGGCGGCGGCCGGGTCGCCCCGGAAGTCCGAGCCGACCTTGTCGATCTCGTCGAGCAGCACGACCGGGTTCATCGAACCGGCCTCCTTGACGGCCCGGACGATCCGGCCGGGCAGGGCACCGACGTAGGTGCGCCGGTGGCCGCGGATCTCGGCCTCGTCGCGGACGCCGCCGAGGGCGACGCGGACGAACTTGCGGCCCATCGCGTGGGCGACGGACTCGCCGAGGGAGGTCTTGCCGACGCCGGGCGGGCCGACCAGCGCGAGCACGGCACCGCCGCGCCGGCCGCCGACCACGCCCAGTCCCCGGTCGTTGCGCCGCTTGCGCACCGCCAGGTACTCGGTGATGCGCTCCTTGACGTCCTCGAGACCGGCGTGCTCGGCGTCCAGGACCGCCTTGGCGCCCTGGATGTCGTAGGCGTCCTCGGTGCGCTCGTTCCACGGCATCTCCAGGACCGTGTCGAGCCAGGTGCGGATCCACGAGCCCTCGGGCGACTGGTCGGAGGAGCGCTCCAGCTTGTCGACCTCCTTCAGGGCGGCCTCGCGGACCTTCTCGGGCAGGTCGGCGGCCTCCACCCGGGCGCGGTAGTCGTCGGACTCCTCGCCCTCCTGCTCGCCGTTGAGCTCGCGCAGCTCCTTGCGGACCGCTTCGAGCTGGCGGCGCAGCAGGAACTCGCGCTGCTGCTTGTCGACGCCCTCCTGGACGTCCTTGGCGATGGTCTCGGCCACGTCCTGCTCGGCGAGGTGGTCGCGCAACTGCTGCGTGGCGAGCTTGAGCCGGGCCACCGGGTCGGTGGTCTCCAGCAGTTCGACCTTCTGGTCGGTGGTCAGGAACGGCGAGTAGCCGGAGTTGTCGGCGAGCGCCGAGACGTCGTCGATGGCCTGGACCCGGTCGACCACCTGCCAGGCGCCGCGCTTGCGCAGCCAGGCGGTGGCGAGGGCCTTGTACTCCTTGACCAGCTCGGCGACCTGCCCGGGCAGCGGCTCCGGCACGGTCTCGTCGACGCTGGTGCCCTCGACCCACAGGGCCGCGCCGGGGCCCGTGGTCCCCGCACCGATCCTCACCCGCCCCCGGCCGCGGATCAGCGCGCCCGGATCGCCGTCGGCCAGCCGGCCGACCTGCTCGACGGTGCCGAGGACACCGGTGTTCGCGTACGTCCCGTCGATGCGCGGCACCAGGAGTACCCGGGGCTTTCCGGGCGTTGTCCGAGCGGCGGCCTGTGCGGCCTCCACCGCGGCACGGACCTCGGAGTCGCTCAGATCCAGCGGGACCACCATCCCGGGCAGCACGACTTCGCCGTCGAGCGGCAGCACGGGCAGGGTGAGCGGTGTGGACGTCGAAGCCATGATCTCCCCTTCGGCAGTCAAGTTGAGCTATGCCGACTCAATGCTTGGGGACGGCCGGTTGTTCCCCGACTCGTGTTCGCTGTCAGCGA
This sequence comes from Streptomyces sp. NPDC094143, assembly GCF_040303825.1. Lineage (NCBI taxonomy): Bacteria > Bacillati > Actinomycetota > Actinomycetes > Kitasatosporales > Streptomycetaceae > Streptomyces > Streptomyces sp. NPDC094143. Next base: position 50,554 of record NZ_JBEOTZ010000029.1, on the reverse strand, counting down.
TCACCGCTGACGCGACGGCGAAGGGGCCGCATAGGGTCACCCCAGTAATAGGCGAAGGCGGAGTTCGTGGATTACAGGAGCGGCGTGGACGAGACCGTGCGGGCGTGGGTGGACGGGTGGGTCGTGTCACGCGGGGCGGCGCCGCCCGTGGCCGAGCCGTGGGGCTGGACGATCGACGTGGGGCTGTACGGGCACGCCACCCGGCACGTGTTCGGCACCACGGGTGAGGGCCTCGACGAGACCACCGTCCGCAAGGTGGCCGGCGCGGTGACCGGCGACGGCGTGTGGCTGAAGGCCTTCCGGGATCCGGCGGTGGTCGCCGGCTGGCTGGGCGACGACTGGTGGATCGACCCCGAGCCCGGCTGCCTCATGACGATCCCGCTGACGGCGGGGGAACCTCCGGACGTCCCCGCCGGCCACCGGCTGCGCACATGGTCGCGGGGCGGGGTGACGCGCGTGATGCTGGCCGCCCCGGACGGTTCCCTGGCGGCACGCGGGCAGATCACCCCCACCGGCGACACCGCCGTCGCCGACCGGATCGAGACCGCCCCGGAACATCGCCGCAAGGGACTGGGCAGCTTCGTCATGCGGACCCTGCAGAGCGCCGCCGCCCGGCAGGGAGCACGGACCGGTGTCCTGGCCGGCACACCCGCGGGGCGAGGCCTGTACGAGGCTCTGGGCTGGGAGATGAGGGCCTGGCTGACCAGCGCTCGACACGATTCCTCGGGGTCGGCGCGGGCCGAGCGGCCCGCCTGAGGCCACCTGCCCGGGCAGCCCCGCCCTCAGCGACTGCCCCGGGGCCGGGCGGGCCAGGCGCCACCGCCGCACCAGCGGCCAGGTCGCGACGCCGATGGTCAGGGCGATCGGATGCCCCCAGTTCGTCAGTGGGTCGGTGAAGGCGAGCAGGTCACGCAGGGGCACCTGTCCGGCTCCTCCCTCCACCGCCTCGACTACGGCGTCGACCTTCGGCGTCGCCGCCGCCACCGGCGCCCTGGCCGGTCTGCTCCCGCCCTGGCTGCGCCTGCCCCCGCCGGCCGCCTTCGGCGGAACGCTCCGGCCAGCACCGCGAGGCCCACCGGGACCTCGGTCGCCAGGGTGGCGAGGACGTGCCCGAGCAGGAAGACCCCGGCCGTGCGCAGCCCGCCGATCCGCCGTTCCAGCGCGGTCAGCACCAGCACGAACCCGATCGCGAACGGCGGGACCAGCCCGCCCGCGACCCACAGCGCGCTGCCGACCAGGACCCGTTCCGGCGCGCGCACCAGGTGCGCCACGTCCGTGCTGGAGCCCTGGAGCAGGGCGTGCACCACGGCGGGGTCGGCGTGCGCGCGGATCAGTGAGGTGGCGCAGAGCAGGACCGCGTACCCGAAGGTGAACGGCGTTGCGGCGGGCGTGGGCAGCAGCCGCCAGGGACGCGGCACCCGGCGCCGGGACGCGGCCGCGGGGCGCGACTTCAGCCGGCCCCGATGCGCCGTGCCGTACGGGCCGCGCCGCCCCGGCACGCCGTCCAGCAGCGGCACACCCCTCGGCACAGGCACCCCTCGGCACAGGCACCCCCCGGCAGCGGCACACCCTCCGGCAGCGGTCCGTCGGCCGGCGGCCCCGGCGCAGCGGCCGGCGCGGGTGGGGCCGTCCCGCCGGGCGGCGCGGCGCGTTCCACAGGGGACGCTCCTTCCGTCGGGTCCCAGCCTTCGCCCGCTCCCGCCCCGCTGTCTGTGACGGGCGCCACGCGCGGGCCGATGCACGGCGACCTCGTGGCTTCCCGCGGCGTCCCCCCGATAATCTTGCGCCCACGGTGACCCGGACCTGCCAGGATGAGCCGATGCCCACCTCATACGACACGCCTGACGTCCTGGACCGGCGCGACGGCCCGCACGGCGAGGTCGTGCTGCGGCGGCACGGTGACCGGCTGGAGATCATCGCCAACGGCTGTTTCCTGATGGACACCTCCGACGGCCGCTCGGAGCGGCGACTGGTCGACGCGGCCCTGGACGCCCTGCCCGGCCGGGAGCGCCCCGACGTACTCATCGGCGGACTCGGCGTCGGCTTCTCCCTGGCGCACGCCGCCGCAAACGCCCGCTGGGGCCGGATCGCGGTGGTGGAACGCGAGCACGCGATCGTCGAATGGCACCGCGCCGGCCCACTCTCCGCGATCTCCGCCGAGGCCCTCGCCGACCCCCGCACGGAAATCGTCGAAGCCGATCTCGTCGCCTACGTCAATGAGACATCCGACACGTACGACGCCCTGTGCCTCGACATAGACAACGGCCCCGACTGGACCGTGACGGAGGGCAACGCGCAGCTCTACGGCGAAGCCGGACTGGCGGGCTGCGCGCGGGTGTTGAGGCCCGGCGGGGTACTCGCCGTCTGGTCCGCCCAGCCCTCTCCGGAATTCGAAGAAACCTTGTGGAATGCCGGGTTCCAACAGGTGCGTACCGAAGAGATCCCGGTTGCCCGGGGCGTTCCCGACGTGGTGCACCTCGCCATCCGCCCTGGATAGCAAAGGCGTGCTGCCTGCCCGTACGCTGCTCCTCTGACGCCGATCATTCAAGCGTCAATCGCAACGATGCGCAGGCATAGCCAGTCAGAAGGAATCACCCCACTGATTCCGGAAAGCACACCCCAGGGGCGGGCGATGGAGCAGACACAGACCTCCCACAACGGTTCGGCGACGGCTACCCCGGGCGCGCAGCGCCGGGTGCTCGTCGTCGAGGACGACGCCACGATCGTCGACGCCATCGCGACCCGCCTGCGAGCCGAGGGATTCCTCGTGCAAACCGCGGGCGACGGTCCGGCCGCCGTCGACACCGCCGAGGCCTGGCAGCCGGACCTGCTGATCCTCGACATCATGCTGCCCGGCTTCGACGGTCTGGAGGTCTGCCGTCGCGTGCAGGCCGCCCGCCCGGTTCCGGTGCTGATGCTCACCGCGCGCGACGACGAGACCGACATGCTGGTCGGTCTCGGCGTCGGCGCCGACGACTACATGACCAAACCGTTCTCGATGCGGGAGCTGGCGGCGCGCGTGCACGTGCTGCTGCGTCGCGTGGAGCGGGCCGCGCTGGCCGCCGCGACTCCGCGCAGCGGCATCCTGCGCCTGGGCGAACTGGAGATCGACCACGCGCAGCGCCGGGTCCGGGTGCGCAGCGAGGACGTCCACCTCACGCCCACCGAGTTCGACCTGCTGGTGTGCCTCGCGAACACCCCCCGCGCGGTCCTCTCCCGTGAGCAGCTGCTCGCCGAGGTCTGGGACTGGGCGGACGCCTCCGGCACGCGCACGGTCGACAGCCACATCAAGGCGCTGCGCCGGAAGATCGGCGCCGAGCGGATCCGCACCGTGCACGGTGTGGGCTACGCCCTGGAGACCCCGACGCCATGAGCGGCGGGCCGGCTGCACGGAGGAACCCCGGGGAGCCGGAACCCTGGGGAAAGGTGAGCCCGTTCTCGATCAAGACCAAGCTGGGCGCGCTGGTCGTCATCTCGGTGCTGATCACCACAGGCCTGTCGGTGATCGCGGTGCACACGAAGACGGAGCTGCGCTTCATCACGGTCTTCTCGATGATCGCCACTTTGCTGATCACGCAGTTCGTGGCCCATTCGCTCACCGCGCCCCTGGACGAGATGACGGCCGTGGCACGTTCCATCTCGCAGGGCGACTACACCCGACGCACGCGGGAGAACCGCCGTGACGAGCTGGGCGACCTGGCCGTGACGATCAACGCCATGGCCGACGAGCTGGAGGCCCAGGACCGCCAGCGCAAGGAGCTGGTGGCGAACGTCTCGCACGAGCTGCGCACCCCCATCGCCGGGCTGCGCGCCGTGCTGGAGAACATCGTCGACGGTGTCACCCAGGCCGACCCGGAGACGATGCGCACGGCGCTGAAGCAGACCGAGCGCCTCGGCCGGCTGGTGGAGACGCTGCTGGACCTGTCCCGCCTGGACAACGGCGTCGTCCCGCTGAAGAAGCGGCGGTTCGAGGTGTGGCCGTACCTGTCGGGCGTGCTGAAGGAGGCCAACATGGTCGCCTCCGTGCGCGCGGGCATCGCCACCGGCTCGGGCAGTCACACCCGCACGGACGTGCACCTCCACCTCGACGTGCACCCGCCGGAGTTGACCGCGCACGCCGACCCCGAGCGCATCCACCAGGTCGTGGCCAATCTCATCGACAACGCGGTCAAGCACAGTCCGCCGCACGGCCGGGTGACGGTCAAGGCGCGGCGCGGCGCCCTGCCGGAGTCGCTGGAGCTGGAGGTCCTGGACGAGGGCCCCGGCATTCCGAAGTCCGAGTGGCACCGCGTCTTCGAGCGGTTCAACCGCGGCAGTGCCAAGCGGTCGCAGGGGCCGGGCAGCGACGGCGGCACCGGCCTCGGCCTGGCGATCGCCCGCTGGGCGGTGGATCTGCACGGCGGAAGGATCGGAGTGGCCGAATCCGAGCGGGGTTGCCGGATTCTTGTCACTCTTCCGGGACTTCCATCTGTGCCAAGTTGACGTAAAGTTCGAAGCGGAGCCACAAGATCCACCGGCATCCGCGCTGACGGACACGTGTGATCAGGCACAGGCCCGCGCCACTGGCGCGTCAGGCCCCGCTCCACCCTTCCCTCCTGAAGCGGAACCACGCTTGTTTCCCGCCATTTCAAGCGCCGAAACGCACTGCAAGATGTGACTTGCGCGACGTTGAACGGGCCCGGCCTGACCTTCCCGCTCGGGGAGGCGTAGCCTTGATTCCCGCTGTCCATCATCTTGTGAAGCGGAAGAGGGCGGTTGCCGCCGTGTCGCCACAGTCCCCCAGTAACTCGAGCATCTCGACCGACACCGACCAAGCGGGCAAGAACCCCGCCGCGTCGTTCGGTGCCAACGAGTGGCTCGTCGACGAGATCTATCAGCAGTACCTCCAGGACCCGAATTCGGTAGACCGAGCCTGGTGGGACTTCTTCGCCGACTACAAGCCGGGCGCCGCTGGCGCGCCGGCCCCGTCGGGTACCGCGGCCACGGGGGCCGCGGGGACCTCCCCCACGCTCGAAACAGCTCGCGCGGGGGGACCCCCGTCCGCTCAGCCCGCCGCACCGGCCGCGCCCGCCCAGGCCTCCGCCCCGGCGGCCGAGAAGCCCGCCGCCGCGCAGGCCTCGGCTCCGGCCCAGGCTCCGGCTCCGGCCCAGGCCCAGGCTCCGGCTCCGGCCCAGGCCGCCGCTCCCGCGAAGGCCGCCCCGGCCCCCGCGAAGCCGGCCGCCGCCCAGCCGGCCGCTCCCGCGAAGAAGGCCGAGCCCGCCGGCGAGGCCCCCTCCGGTCCCGAGCAGGTCGTGCTGCGCGGCCCCGCCGCCGCGGTCGCGAAGAACATGGACGCCTCCCTGGAGCTGCCCACGGCGACGTCCGTGCGCGCGGTCCCGGTGAAGCTGCTGTTCGACAACCGCATCGTCATCAACAACCACCTCAAGCGGGCGCGCGGCGGGAAGATCTCGTTCACGCACCTCATCGGCTACGCCATGGTCCAGGCGATCAAGGCCATGCCGGCGATGAACTACTCGTTCGCGAAGGTCGACGGCAAGCCCACCCTGGTCAAGCCGGACCACGTCAACCTCGGTCTCGCCATCGACCTGGTCAAGCCGAACGGCGACCGCCAGCTGGTCGTCGCGGCGATCAAGAAGGCCGAGACGCTGAACTTCTTCGAGTTCTGGCAGGCCTACGAGGACATCGTCCGCCGCGCCCGCGACGGCAAGCTGACGATGGACGACTTCACCGGCGTCACGGTCTCCCTGACCAACCCCGGCGGCCTCGGCACGGTCCACTCGGTCCCGCGTCTGATGCCCGGCCAGTCGGTCATCATGGGCGTCGGCTCCATGGACTACCCGGCGGAGTTCCAGGGCACCTCCCAGGACACCCTGAACAAGCTCGGCATCTCGAAGGTCATGACGCTCACGTCGACCTACGACCACCGGGTCATCCAGGGCGCCGCCTCCGGCGAGTTCCTCCGCCAGGTCGCGAACCTCCTGCTCGGCGAGAACGGCTTCTACGACGACGTCTTCGAGGCGCTGCGCATCCCCTACGAGCCGGTCCGCTGGCTCAAGGACATCGACGCCAGCCACGACGACGACGTCACCAAGGCCGCCCGCGTCTTCGAGCTGATCCACTCCTACCGGGTCCGCGGCCACGTCATGGCCGACACCGACCCGCTGGAGTACCAGCAGCGCAAGCACCCCGACCTGGACATCACCGAGCACGGGCTCACCCTGTGGGACCTGGAGCGCGAGTTCGCCGTCGGCGGCTTCGCCGGCAAGTCGATGATGAAGCTGCGCGACATCCTCGGCGTCCTGCGCGACTCGTACTGCCGCACCACCGGCATCGAGTTCATGCACATCCAGGACCCGAAGCAGCGCAAGTGGATCCAGGACCGCGTGGAGCGCCCGCACTCCAAGCCGGAGCGCGAGGAGCAGCTGCGCATCCTGCGCCGGCTGAACGCGGCCGAGGCGTTCGAGACGTTCCTGCAGACCAAGTACGTCGGCCAGAAGCGCTTCTCCCTGGAGGGCGGCGAGTCCGTCATCCCGCTGCTGGACGCGGTGCTGGACTCGGCCGCCGAGTCCCGCCTGGACGAGGTCGTCATCGGCATGGCCCACCGCGGCCGCCTGAACGTCCTCGCCAACATCGTCGGCAAGTCGTACGCCCAGATCTTCCGCGAGTTCGAGGGCAACCTCGACCCGAAGTCGATGCACGGCTCCGGTGACGTGAAGTACCACCTGGGCGCCGAGGGCACCTTCACCGGCCTCGACGGCGAGCAGATCAAGGTCACCCTGGTCGCGAACCCCTCGCACCTCGAAGCCGTCGACCCCGTCCTGGAGGGCGTCTCCCGCGCCAAGCAGGACATCATCGGCAAGGGCGGCACGGACTTCACGGTCCTGCCGGTCGCGATCCACGGCGACGCGGCCTTCGCGGGCCAGGGCGTGGTGGCCGAGACCCTGAACATGTCGCAGCTGCGCGGCTACCGCACCGGCGGCACGGTCCACATCGTCATCAACAACCAGGTCGGCTTCACCGCGGCCCCCGAGTCCTCGCGTTCCTCCATGTACGCGACGGACGTGGCGCGCATGATCGAGGCCCCGATCTTCCACGTGAACGGCGACGACCCGGAGGCCGTGGTCCGCGTCGCGCGGCTCGCCTTCGAGTTCCGCCAGGCGTTCAACAAGGACGTGGTGATCGACCTCATCTGCTACCGCCGCCGCGGTCACAACGAGTCGGACAACCCGGCCTTCACGCAGCCGCTGATGTACGACCTGATCGACAAGAAGCGCTCGGTGCGCAAGCTGTACACCGAGTCCCTGATCGGTCGCGGCGACATCACCCTGGAAGAGGCCGAGCAGGCGCTGCAGGACTACCAGGGCCAGCTGGAGAAGGTCTTCACCGAGGTCCGCGAGGCCACCTCGCAGCCGAACATCGTGGAGACCTCCGACCCGCAGGCCGAGTTCCCGGTCGCCGTGAACACCGCGGTAACCACGGAGGTCGTCAAGCGGATCGCCGAGTCCCAGGTCAACATCCCCGACCACGTCACCGTCCACCCGCGTCTGCTGCCCCAGCTGCAGCGCCGCGCGTCGATGGTCGAGGACGGCACCATCGACTGGGGCATGGGCGAGACCCTCGCGATCGGCTCCCTCCTGCTGGAGGGCGTCCCGGTCCGCCTGGCGGGCCAGGACTCGCAGCGCGGTACGTTCGGCCAGCGCCACGCGGTCATCATCGACCGCAGCACGGGCGAGGAGTACACGCCGCTGCAGTACCTCTCCGAGGACCAGGCGCGGCTCAACGTCTACAACTCCCTGCTGTCCGAGTACGCGGCGATGGGCTTCGAGTACGGCTACTCGCTGGCCCGCCCCGAGGCGCTCGTGATGTGGGAGGCGCAGTTCGGCGACTTCGTCAACGGCGCCCAGACGGTCGTGGACGAGTTCATCTCGTCGGCCGAGCAGAAGTGGGCCCAGACCTCCGGTGTCGTGCTGCTCCTGCCGCACGGCTACGAGGGCCAGGGCCCGGACCACTCCTCGGCCCGCCCGGAGCGCTTCCTCCAGATGTGCGCCCAGAACAACATGACCGTCGCCATGCCGACGTCGCCGTCGAACTACTTCCACCTCCTGCGGTGGCAGGTGCACAACCCGCACCACAAGCCGCTGGTGGTCTTCACGCCGAAATCGATGCTGCGCCTGAAGGCGGCGGCGTCGAAGGCGGAGGAGTTCACGACCGGGCAGTTCCGGCCGGTCATCGGCGACGCGTCGGTCGACCCGGCCGCGGTCAAGAAGGTCGTCTTCTGCGCCGGCAAGGTCTACTACGACCTGGAGGCCGAGCGTCACAAGCGCGGCGTGACGGACACGGCGATCATCCGCATCGAGCGCCTGTACCCGCTGCCGGGTGCCGAGCTCCAGGCGGAGATCAAGAAGTACCCGAACGCCGAGAAGTACCTGTGGGCCCAGGAGGAGCCGGCGAACCAGGGTGCCTGGCCGTTCATCGCGCTCAACCTGATCGACCACCTGGACCTGGCGGTCGGCGCGGAGGTCCCGCACGGCGAGCGCCTGCGCCGCATCTCGCGCCCGCACAGCTCGTCCCCGGCGGTGGGTTCCGCGAAGCGGCACCAGGCCGAGCAGGAGCAGCTGGTGCGTGAGGTGTTCGAGGCGTAGCCCGCGCATCCCGTCGCACGTCACCGGGCCGCATCCCCGCCAGGGGGTGCGGCCCGGCCGCATATCCTTGAGCCATGTACTTCACGGACCGTGGCATCGAGGAACTGGAGAAGCGGCGCGGCGAGGAGGAGGTCACCTTCGAGTGGCTCGCCGAGCAGCTGCGCACGTTCGTCGATCTCAACCCCGACTTCGAGGTGCCGGTGGAGCGCCTGGCGACGTGGCTGGCCCGGCTGGACGACGAGGACGACGAGTAGCGGAGCGCGGGGTTCGACGACAGGGGCCGGCCGTCGACCACACGGCAGACGGACCCGCCCCTCCGTCCGGAACGCCGCCCACGGCATGGCGCTATCCGTCCCCCTCCCCCGGTCCCCCTCCCCCGGTCCCCCTCCCCCGCACCCAGCACCCAGCACCCAGCACCCAGCACCCAGCACCCAGGGACGGACGCCGGTGGCCGAACGGACGCACCAGATCGTCACCGGCCCGGACCACGCCCGGGACACTGCTCCACGACACCGTGCTCCACGACCGACGACCGCCCCACACCCCGAAACCACGGACGGGCCCCGGCGGCCCGCCGGACGCACCAGGTCACCAGCCCCGACCACGCCCGGGACACTGCTCCACGACCGCCCCACACCCAGCACCCAGCCCGCCCGCCCACCGGACGGGTGTCAGTCGCGCGGGTGCGTGAGGCCGTAGGCCAGCCCCAGCGTGCCGTGCGCCAGGAGCAGCGCCCCGGCCGTGGCCCAGCCCCAGCCGCCACCGTGCCGGCGTAGGCCCCAGGCGAGCAGCGGTACGCCCGCCGCCACTTGAGCGAGGGCCAGCGCGCGGGCCCTCGGGCCGCCCGCCCAGGGCAGCCAGGGGCCGAGGCGGCTGTGCTCGACGGTGCCGCGCTCCACGACCGCCTCGCGCAGGCCCGGCCACTCGACCGGCAGGCTGTCCGGCAGCACGGCGGCGGCTTCCCCGAGTCGGTCGGCGGGGACGCCGGGAGCGAACCCGGGCGGCATCGAGACGCCCACGCGCGCGAGGACCGCGAGCAGGCCGCGCAGCCGGGCGGGGGCGTCGGCCGCCGCGTCGGGCTTCGTCAGCTGTTCGAGGGCCTGCAGGTCCAGAACGGGGTCGAGACCTACGCGCGCGGCGAACGTGCGCATCGCCTCGTCCTCCCCCGCCGGGACGCCGCTCGCGAGCCAGACGAACCCCACCGGGCGGCGGAAGCCGTAGGCGAGGGTGAAGCCCGCGTGGTCGGCGTCCCACCACAGGGCGAGGACGGGCCAGGGCGCGCCCACGGCCAGGGCGGTGGCCCAGCCGGTGACCACGCGGTCGACGGGCTCGGTGCCGTCCCGCCAGGGCCGGCCCTCGGGGACGAGGACACTCCAGTCGTCGCCCGCGCGGGTCAGCCGCATGGGCTCGCGCAGCAGCCGGGCGACGGGGGCGACGGCCCCGGGCACCGCCCGGCACAACAGCAGCGCCCCTGGCGCGGGACCGGTGGGCACAGCTTCCGTCGGCATGCTCACACGTTAGGGCGAATCACCCATCTTTGAGTACTTATGTTCACTCTCCCATCCCCGGAACGGGTGTCTTGACTTTCCCCGTCCACGATATATCGTGAATTTCAGTAGACGCGATATGGCGCGTCGGGTCGGGAGGTCTCACGATGTCCGAGTGGTCCGTCACGGAACCGAGCAAGCTCACCTTCGACGAGCCCGTGAGCGATCTCCACGTACGCCTGGTCAACGGAACGGTGAACGTGGTGGGCACGGACGAAGGTTCCGCCCGCCTGGAGGTCTCCGAGATCGAGGGCCCACCCCTGGTGGTGACCCGGGAGGGCGGCACCCTGACGGTGGCCTACGAGGACCTGCCCTGGAAGGGCTTCCTGTCCTGGCTGGACCGCAAGGGCTGGCGCCGCAGCGCGGTGGTCTCCCTGGCCGTCCCGGCCGCCACGCGCGTGGAGCTGGGAGTCGTCGGCGCGGCGGCCGTCGTCTCCGGCATCGAGGGCCGGACGGTGGTCAAGGGCGTCACCGGCGACACGACCCTGGTGGGCCTGTCCGGCCCGGTCCGCGCCGACACGGTCTCCGGCAGCCTGGAGGCCCAGGACGTCACGGGCGACCTGCGGTTCAACTCGGTCTCCGGCGACCTCACCGTGGTCGAGGGCGCCGGCCGCTCGGTCCGGGCCGACTCGGTCAGCGGTTCCATGATCGTCGACCTCGCCCCGGACGGCCCGACGGACGTGAAGCTGACCAGCGTCTCCGGCGAGATCGCGATCCGGCTGCCACACCGGGCGGACGCCGAAGTCGAGGCCAACACGGCGAGCGGCGCCGTCTCCAACGCCTTCGACGACCTCCGTGTGCACGGCCAGTGGGGCGCCCACAAGATCACCGGCCGCCTCGGCGCGGGCAACGGCACCCTGCGGGCCACGACGGTCTCCGGCTCGATCGCCCTGCTGCGCCGGCCGGCGCGGGACGACGACGACCATGCACCACGGGACGCCCATCCCGGCACCGACAGCCCCTCGGCGGCCCCGGCAGGCCACCCGGGGGGCACCTCGGGAGACAATTCCGTCTCCGGCCCGGGCGACGGCACCGCCCCGGCCGACGGTACGACCGACAAGAAGGTGCTCTGACATGCCCCCCGTCTTCGCCCACGGCCGCCTCCGCCTCTACCTGCTGAAGCTGCTGGACGAGGCCCCTCGCCACGGCTACGAGGTGATCCGCCTCCTGGAGGAGCGCTTCCAGGGGCTGTACGCACCGTCGGCGGGCACGGTCTACCCCCGTCTGGCCAAGCTGGAGGCCGAGGGCCTGGTCACCCACACCACCGAGGGCGGCCGCAAGGTGTACTCGATCACGGACGCGGGCCGGGCCGAGCTGGCCGACCGCAGCGGCGAGCTGGCCGACCTGGAGCTGGAGATCCGGGAGTCCGTCGCCGAACTGGCCGCCGAGATCCAGGCGGACGTCCGCGGGGCCGCGGGCGACCTGCGCCGCGAGATGCGCGCCGCCGCGACCGAGGCCCGGCGGGACAACGGCAGCCGGACCGGCGGCACCGAGAGCCCCTACGGCGATTTCGCGCAGTACGGCGACAAGGACGCCTGGCGCACCGCCAAGGAGGAGATGCGGCGCGCCCGGCAGGAGTGGAAGGAGCAGGCCCGCCGCGCCAAGGACGAGAGCCGTCGCGCCCGAGAGGACGCCCAGCGCGCCCGCCGCCAGGCGAAGGAGGCCCAGGAGCAGGCCCGCGCCCAGGCGCAGGAGCAGGTGCAGCGCATCGCCCGCCGCGTCCAGGAGCAGGTGCAGGACCACTTCACCCGCGGCGACTGGCCGACGGGCCTGCGCGAGGGCCTCAGCGAACTGGTCAAGGAGGTCGGCGAGTTCGGCAAGGACTACGGCAAGGACTTCGCCTTCGACTGGACCGGCACCGGCAAGCCGGCCGCACCGGCGCAGGACTCGCGGCCCACCGAGGACTTCCCGGCCTCCTACGAACCGGCCTGGGCCCACGAGGACGCCGCGGAGTCCACCGGCGACCCCGCCCGCGACCTCGACCGACTCCTCGACCGCTTCCGCGACGACATCCGCGACGCGGCCCGCGACCACGGCGTCACCCCCGAGCAGCTGCGCGACGCCCGCCGCCATCTGTCGACGGCCGCGGCCCACATAGGAGCGCTCCTGCGCACACCGAAGAAGTGAGCGGCCGCGTTCAGCCGGCCTTGGCCTCGCCGCCATCCCCGTACAGCACGCGCACCAGCGTCGCGTACGTCACCCCGTGATCGGCGAGGACCTCGGCCGGCACGCCCGGGCGCATGGTCAGGGCCAGCAGCAGGTGCTCGTCGCCGATGTGCCGGTCCCGGTGCGCGAGGGCCGCCCGCAGCGACCTCTCCAGCACGTCCTTGGCCCCGCGCCCGAAGGAGGGCCGCCCGGACCACCACCGCGTGTCCTTGCGGTCGCCGGACATCGCTCCGACGCCGTGCACCTCCTCCACGCGGGCGACGATCTCCGCCACGTCGATCCCCAGCCCGGCGAGCGCGTCGCTCTCGGCCCGGGACAGCCCGGCCCGCCTCCGCGCCTCCGCGAGGGCCTCCCGCACGGGCTCCCGCTCCTCGGGTCCGAGCCCCAGGGCGGCGAGCGCGAAGGATCCCCGACTGCCCTCCCGGTCGAGCAGGGCCAGCAGCAGATGCTCGGCCTCCACGGACTGTCCGCCCCCGCCGCCACGCTCGACATGTGCGAACGCGCCCTTCACCACATCCCGCGCGTCCTTCGTGAACCGCTCGAACATCAATGCCTCCCGTACTTCTTGTGCACGGCCTGCCTGCTCACACCGAGTTCGGTGGCGATCTCCTGCCACGACCAGCCCTGATGGCGCGCGTTGCGCACCTGCACGGCTTCCAGCTGCTCCAGCAGCCTGCGCAGCGCGGCCACGGCCCGCAGGCCGACCCGCGGATCACGGTCACCGGCACGTTCGGCCAGATCGGTTGCTTCGGTCATGACGTCAACATAGGTTGACACCCGGCATTCGTCAACCCCGGTTGACACACGAAACGGCCGGCCCGTTTCCGGACCGGCCGTTCCAGCGTCACGCGGCGCCCGCTCAGGGATTGGTCAGCACGACCTTCCCGAACTGCTCACCGGATGCGAGCCGTTCGAAGCCCTCACGCGCACGGTCCATGGGCAGCACGTCGTCGATGACGGGCCGCACGCCGGTGGCCGCGCAGAAGTCGAGCAGATCCTCCAGCTCGTCCTTGGTGCCCATCGTGGAGCCGACGACCTTGAGCTCCAGGAAGAAGATGCGGGTCAGCTCGGCGTGCGAGGGACGGTCACCGCTGGTGGCACCGGAGATGACCAGGGTGCCACCGGGCTTCAGCGACTTCACGGAATGCGACCAGGTCGCCGCGCCCACGGTCTCGATCACGGCGTCGACCCGTTGCGGCAGACGCGCCCCGGCCTCCAGCGCCTCCACGGCCCCCAGCTCCACGGCCCGCTTGCGCTTGGCCTCGTCCCGGCTGGTGGCGAAGACCCGCAGCCCGGCCGCCTTGCCCAGCACGATGGCGGCCGTGGCGACACCACCGCCGGCGCCCTGCACGAGCACGGAATCACCGGGCCGGACACCCGCGTTCGTGAACAGCATCCGGTACGCGGTCAGCCACGCCGTCGGCAGACAGGCGGCCTCCTCGAAGGACAGCTCCTTCGGCTTGGGCAGGATGTTCCAGGTCGGCACGGAGACCTGCTCGGCGAAGGTCCCCTGGTAGCGCTCGGTGAGGATGGAACGGGGTTCCTTCGGGCCGACCCCGTGCCCGCTCTGTCCGATGACGGAGTGCAGGACGACCTCGTTGCCGTCCTCGTCGACACCGGCGGCGTCGCAGCCGAGGATCATCGGCAGCTTGTCCTCCGCGAGGCCGACGCCGCGCAGGGACCAGAGGTCGTGGTGGTTGAGGGAGGCGGCCTTGACGGTGACGGTGCTCCAGCCGGGACGGGCCTCGGGAGCCGGGCGCTCTCCCAACTCCAGGCCGGACAGCGGCTGGTCGCGGTCGATTCGGGCGGCGTAGACAGCGAACATGACCTTGACGATAGGTTCCCCACCGGTACGACGGAACCGTGTGGGCCTGTGAGACACACCCTCTTGCCAGGACCGGGAGGCCCCTGCTGAGGCCGGCTGAACCACGACGCACCCGCACCCGCCGCGCCACGCGAGGGGCCGTGTCGGGGAGTGTCCGCCCGCAGCGGTTGGCGCGTCAACGGACAGCCGGTCGGCCCGCAGGTCGATCGCGCCGTTCCGAGGACGGACACCCCCCGGCGCCCGCGGCCCCGCCCCACCACCAGCGCGGGCCGCACCCCCGCGACCCGCACCAACTGCCACGGGTCGGCACGCAGCAGCAGGCGGACACATAAGCACCCGCACCCGCACCCGCACCCGCACACCACCCGAACAGCTCAGCCGATGGCAAAGAAATGACCCCGCCCGAACCGGGACGGGGTCACCTCACCACCCAGCGAGCGGCGTCAGCGGCGAGCCACGCCCTCGGCACGCGCCGCCGCGGCGACCGCCGCCGTCACCGCCGGTGCCACCCGCTCGTCGAACGGCGACGGGATGACGTAGTCGGCCGCGAGGTCGTCCCCGACCACGGCCGCCAGCGCCTCCGCGGCGGCCAGCTTCATCCCCTCCGTGATCCGGGAGGCCCGCACCTGCAGCGCCCCCGCGAAGATCCCGGGGAACGCCAGCACGTTGTTGATCTGGTTCGGGAAGTCCGACCGCCCGGTGGCGACCACCGCCGCGTACTTGTGCGCGACCTCGGGGTGCACCTCGGGGTTCGGGTTCGCCATGGCGAAGACGAACGCGCCCTCGGCCATCGACGCGACCGCGGACTCCGGCACCGTCCCGCCGGACACCCCGATGAACACGTCGGCCCCGGCAAGCGCCGACTCCAGCGACCCCGTGAGCCCGGCCTTGTTCGTGAACCCGGCCAGTTCCCGCTTCACCGCCGTGAGGTCGTCCCGGTCCGCCGACACGACACCCTTGCGGTCGGCCACCGCGACATCCCCGACCCCGGCCTCGACCAGCATCCTCGCGATGGCGACCCCGGCCGCGCCGGCGCCGGAGATGACGGCCCGCAGGTCACCGACGGCCCGCCCGCTCAGCCGCGCGGCGTTCCGCAGGGCGGCCAGCGTCACGACCGCCGTGCCGTGCTGGTCGTCGTGGAAGACCGGGATGTCCAGCCGCTCCTGCAGCTTCCGCTCGATCTCGAAGCACCGCGGCGCCGAGATGTCCTCCAGGTTGACCCCGCCGAACGACGGCGCGAGCCGCACCACCGTCTCGACGATGTCGTCGACGTCCGTGCAGTTCAGCGCGATCGGGACCGCGTCCACACCGCCGAACTGCTTGAACAGGATGGCCTTGCCCTCCATCACCGGGAGGGAGGCCTCGGGCCCGATGTCACCGAGCCCCAGCACGGCCGTACCGTCCGTCACGACGGCGACGACCGAAGACTTCCACGTGTAGTCGTGCACCAGCTCCGGCTGCTCCGCGATCGCGCTGCACACCTTCGCGACGCCGGGCGTGTACGCCAGGGACAGGTCGTCCTTGTCGCGGACCGGCACCGTGGCCTGCACGGCCATTTTGCCGCCGCGGTGCAACGCGAACGCCGGATCGAAGGAGTCGAGGGGCTCCGCACTGCCCTCGTTGCCCGTATCACCGGTCTTGCTCTCGCTGCGAGGATTGACGATCTCCGCTGCCACTTCGTTTTACCCCTTAAATCTTCATTGGTTTGAGGGTGGCCACTCCTGGTGAGGGGTGGGCGGGACCGCGTACGGCCGTGGTCGTGCTCTGTACGTGATACGTACGGGCGCGTACGCGACGGGCGCGCCGCACACGCGCCCTGAGCCCCGGATGAGGGGTGTAAAGACCCTTCTTACCGGACGGAAGGCACCGAGGACGAGTCCATAACGCCAAGGTCACATACCGGCGCCCTGACTCTTCGTCCAAAATCGGGGCAAGGGCTGGACAAACCATCGAGAACCACTCAAGCGGTGGTGAAGCCCGCGGCCTCCGTGTCGAAATCCCGGGATATGCCGAAGATCTTCCGGCCGGAAGGAGGCATTCCCACAGAAGGTCCGGCCGTGATGTACCGGAGTGGTGCGGTTCGGGGGTCGCCCGTTATCCGATTTTGACATGGCTGGCCCCCAGAATGGCGCAGTCCGAATGGCAAGATGCCGTAATCACACGAGGTCGCGACACTCGAAGACGTGTGTTCTCGTCGACCCACGGCGCTGCCGACCCCGTCGGCAGGCCACGGCACTGCCGAACCCATCGGCAGCGCTCCGCCCCATCGGCAACTCCACCCATCCGCCGGAGGAACCCACCATGACCGCAAGCTCCACCCGTCGTACGACCGCCGCCCGCTCCCGGCTAGCAGCGGTCGGTGCGATCGCGGTCGCAGGCGCGCTGATGCTCACCGGATGCGGTGACCAGACCAAGGACAACGGCTCGGACAGCGAGACCGCGACGGCCGCGGCCCCGCTCGCCGACAAGCTGCCCAAGTCGATCCGCGACAAGGGCGTCATCAAGGTCGGTTCGGACATCGCCTACGCCCCGGTCGAGTTCAAGGACAGCTCGGGCAAGGTGGTCGGCATCGACCCCGACATCGCCGCCGCCATGGGCAAGCAGCTCGGGGTCGACTTCCAGTTCGAGAACGGCACCTTCGACACGCTGATCACCGGTCTGCGCTCCAAGCGGTACGACATCGCCATGTCCGCGATGACCGACACCAAGGACCGCCAGGAGGGCATCGACTCCGACACCGGCAAGAAGGTCGGCGAGGGCGTCGACTTCGTGGACTACTTCACCGCCGGTGTGTCGATCTACACCAAGAAGGGCGACGACCAGGGCATCAAGACCTGGCAGGACCTGTGCGGCAAGAAGATCGTGCTGCAGCGCGGCACGGTCTCCGAGGACCTCGCCAAGGCCGAGTCGAAGAAGTGCCCGTCCGGCAAGAAGATCGCCATCGAGCCCTTCGACAACGACCAGCAGGCCCAGACCCGCCTGCGCGCGGGCGGCGCCGACGCCGGCTCGTCCGACTTCCCGGTCGCCGCGTACGCCGTGAAGACCTCCGGCGGCGGCAAGGACTTCCAGCTGGTCGGTGAGCAGGTCGAGGCCGCTCCGTACGGCATCGCGGTCGCCAAGAACCAGACGGAGCTGCGGGACGCCCTGAAGGCCGCTCTGGACGCCATCATCGACAACGGCGAGTACGAGAAGATCCTCAAGAAGTGGGGCGTCACGGACGGCTCCGTCGACGAGGCCACGATCAACGGCGGCAAGTGACCGCGACGCAGCGGCACTGAAAGGCACTACCCGTGACTGTTGACATCGACAAGACGGCGGGCGACACGCCCCCGGCCGGGCCGGAGGCCATCAAGGCCATCCCGGTCCGGCACTACGGGCGGTACATCTCCGCCGTCGTCGCCATCGCCCTGCTGGGCGGTGTCGTCTACGCGTTCGCCCAGGGCAAGATCAACTGGGACGCGATCCCGGACTACTTCTTCGACGACCGCATCGTCGACGGCGTCGGCAAGACGCTCCTGCTGACCGTGCTGTCCATGGCGATCGGCATCGTCGGCGGCGTCCTGCTCGCCGTGATGCGCCTGTCGAAGAACCCGGTGACCTCGTCGATCGCCTGGTTCTACATCTGGTTCTTCCGCGGCACCCCGGTCCTGGTCCAGCTGATCGTCTGGTTCAACCTGGGCCTGGTCTTCGAGTACATCAACCTCGGGCCGTTCTACAAGGACGAGTGGTCGGACTTCATGACCCCGTTCCTGACGGCGCTGCTGGGTCTCGGCCTGAACGAGGCGGCGTACATGGCGGAGATCTGCCGTGCCGGTCTGCTCTCGGTCGACGAGGGCCAGACCGAGGCGTCGCACGCGCTCGGCATGAGCCACTCCAAGACGCTGCGCCGGATCGTGATCCCGCAGGCGATGCGCGTGATCGTGCCGCCGACGGGCAACGAGGTCATCAACATGCTGAAGACGACCTCGCTGGTCTCGGTCGTCCAGTACCCCGAACTGCTCCGCGCCGCCCAGGACATCGGCCAGACCTCCGGCGCCCCCGCCGAGATGCTGTTCCTGGCGGCGGCCTGGTACCTGCTGCTGACCTCGGTCTTCAGCATCGGCCAGTACTACCTGGAGCGCTACTACGCGCGTGGTTCGAGCCGGTCGCTCCCGGCCACGCCGTTCCAGAAGATCAAGGCGAACGTGCTGTCCCTGTCCAGCCGCTCGAAGCCGACGGGAGGCAAGGCATGACCGCCATGGTGAAGGCCGAGGGCGTCCACAAGTCCTTCGGCCCCGTCGAGGTCCTCAAGGGCATCGACCTGGAGGTGAAGTCCGGCGAGGTGTTCTGCCTCATCGGACCGTCCGGCTCCGGCAAGTCGACCTTCCTCAGGTGCATCAACCACCTGGAGAAGATCAACGCCGGCCGCCTGTACGTCGACGGCGAGCTGGTCGGCTACAAGCAGAAGGGCGACAAGCTCTACGAGCTGAAGGACAGCGAGGTCGCCCTCAAGCGCCGGGACATCGGCATGGTCTTCCAGCGCTTCAACCTGTTCCCGCACATGACGGCCGTGGAGAACGTCATGGAGGCGCCGGTCCAGGTCAAGGGCGTCAACAGGGGCCAGGCGCGGCAGCGTGCCCTGGAGCTGCTGGACCGGGTGGGCCTGGCCGACAAGGCGGGCAACTACCCCTCCCAGCTCTCCGGCGGCCAGCAGCAGCGCGTCGCCATCGCCCGGGCCCTGGCGATGGACCCGAAGCTGATGCTGTTCGACGAGCCGACCTCGGCGCTGGACCCGGAGCTGGTCGGTGACGTCCTGGACGTCATGCGCGACCTCGCCGAGTCCGGTATGACGATGGTCGTCGTCACCCACGAGATGGGCTTCGCCCGCGAGGTGGGCGACAGCCTGGTCTTCATGGACGGCGGCGTGGTGGTCGAATCCGGTCACCCGCGTGAGGTGCTGACCAACCCGCAGCACGAGCGGACGAAGTCGTTCCTGTCCAAGGTGCTCTGACGGTACGCACGGCGAGGGGGCGGTACGGAATCTCCGTACCGCCCCCTTCGCGGTCCGTCGCGCGGTCTACTTCATGGCGAGCAGCAGGGTGTCCGAGGGCGAGCACCACACCGGCCTGGCCTCGCCGAACCCCTTCTCGCGCAGCACGCGCGCGTGCCACTGCACCGACGGCGTGTCACCGTCGGCGTGGTCGCCGTAGATCTCGTAGCGCCGGGCCGTCGGTCCGGCGAGGACGGGGTCCTCGGCGGCGAGCTGCCACCACTCGGTCCAGCCGAGGACGCCGGACTGCCTGGCCTGTTCCATGCGGGCGTGACGCTGTGCGCGCTCGGCGGCGTTGATCCGGGGTGTCGTCTCGTCGATCATGTGGTCGGCGTTCATGAACACCCCGCCGTCGCGGACGAGTCCGGCGAGACGGCCATAGAGCTCCGCGAGAGGTTCCCGGTGCAGCCAGTGCAGGGCCGTCGCGGTCAGGACGGCGTCGTACGACTGGTACGGCAGCCGCGCCGGCCAGTCGGGGTCCTTGAGGTCGGCGGTGACCAGGGTGACCCGGTCGTCGCCGGCGAAGGTGCCCTCGGCGATGGCGAGGAGCGCCGGGTCGAGGTCGACGCCGGTGCTGGTGGCGTCCGGGAACCGGGCGAGCAGCCGGGCGGTGATGCTGCCGGTGCCGCAGGCGAGGTCGAGGACGCGCGGGGCGGTGCCCACGACGGCCTCGACCATGTCAAGCATGATCCGGAACCGCTCCTCGCGGTCGGGCATGTACCACTCCTGCTGCCGGTCCCAGCTCTCCTGCCAGGCCTGCCAGTCGGTGGTGGCGGTGCGGGTGTCCGCGTCCGTCATCGAGCCCCTCCCTCGTAATACCCTGGATGCGTCATCAGCTGTTACCAGTGCGCGCTCACGACACTAAAGCCCCTCCGTAAGGACTACAAGTGGAACTGGCCTATTACTCGGACTACGCCGTGCGCCTCGTCAACACCGAGGAGCCGGCCCGGGGCAAGGACACCCTGACGTCGGTCGAGGCCGTTCGCGATCTGTTCGGCGGCCAGCAGTCGGCGGCGCGCCGCGCCACGGACACGGACGTGACCCGGTTCCGCTCCGTGCGGGCCCGGCTGCGCGCGGTCTTCGAGGCGGCCGACGGCGGCGACGAGCAGCTCGCCGTGGACCTGCTGAACTCGCTGCTGCTGGAGTTCCCGGTGAGTCCGCAGATCTCCGGGCACGACTTCCGGGACGACGACGGCCGCCCGCTGTGGCACATGCACCTGGCGGACCACCCGTCCAACGCGACCGCCGGCTACGCGGCGATCGCCGCGATGGGCCTGGCCTTCCACCTGACCGAGTACGGCGTGGACCGCCTCGGCCTGTGCGAGGCCCCGCCCTGCCGCAACGCCTACCTGGACACCTCGACCAACCGCTCCCGGCGCTACTGCTCCGACCGCTGCGCGACCCGTGCCAACGTGGCGGCCTACCGGGCCCGCAAACGCCTGGAGGCGGCCCGGCCCGACCTGCCCGAGAAGACGGGCCTGGCGGCCGACAGCGCCCAGCCGAGCAGCGCCCAGGGCGAGCGCCGGCCGGGCCTGGGCGGCCGGTAGCGGAACCGGACCCGCCCCAGCACCAGGTCGTCGGGCACGACGCCGTAGTCGGTGCTGTCGCCGCCGGCGTAGGCGTTGTCGCCGAGCACCCACCAGCCGTTCTCGCGCCGCTGGGCGGCCCGCTTCACCACGAGCAGGTCCTGCTGGAAGGGATGCCGCAGCACGACGACGTCACCGGGCCTGATCCGGGCGCCGTAGTGCACG
This sequence comes from Streptomyces sp. NPDC094143, assembly GCF_040303825.1. Classification (NCBI taxonomy): domain Bacteria; kingdom Bacillati; phylum Actinomycetota; class Actinomycetes; order Kitasatosporales; family Streptomycetaceae; genus Streptomyces; species Streptomyces sp. NPDC094143. The sequence continues at coordinate 29,594 of NZ_JBEOTZ010000029.1, read as the reverse complement.
AGGAGCCGGTCCCCGTGGTACAGCGTGGGCACCATGGACGGCCCGGTCACCTCGGCCACCCCGAAGGGCGCGGCCGGCCTCCCCCGCTCGGACTCCTGCGACAGCTCCGGCATCACCCGGCACCTCCCCGGTTCTTTCCTCCACCAGTCTCAGTCTCACCCCGGACTTTTGTCCTAAGCCCTAGGGGGCACTCGCGAAAACCCCTCCCCCACGGAGTAATGTCCCCTGTGAGAAGACGATCACGAGGAAGGAATGCTCCATGCTTTCCCGCCTGTTTGCACCCAAGGTCAAGGTCAGCGCGCACTGCGACCTTCCCTGCGGTGTCTACGACCCCGCCCAGGCCCGCATCGAGGCGGAGTCGGTCAAGGCCGTCCAGGAGAAGATGGCCGGAAACGACGACCCGCACTTCCAGGCTCGCGCCACCGTCATCAAGGAGCAGCGCGCCGAGCTCGCGAAGCACCACGTCTCGGTGCTGTGGAGCGACTACTTCAAGCCCCCGCACTTCGAGAAGTACCCGGAGCTGCACCAGCTGGTCAACGACACCCTGAAGGCCCTCTCGGCCGCCAAGGCGTCGACCGACCCGGCCACCGGCCAGAAGGCGCTGGACTACATCGCCCAGATCGACAAGATCTTCTGGGAGACCAAGAAGGCCTGATCGCCCCGTACGGCGAAGGGGCCCGGCCGCCGATCCGGCCGGGCCCCTTCGTCGTACGTGCTCAGTGCGGCCCGGGCACGAACAGGTCCAGGTAGGTCCCGTACGCCACCACGGCCGGGCAGGCGAGGAAGCACAGGGCCGCCGGGCCGAGGCCGCGAGCGCCGGGGCCGCCCCGGTGCTCGCGGACGCCCTCCGGCCGGGCGTGGCCGTGGACGCCCAGGGCGAAGACGACGCCCACGGCGACGGCGACACCGACGCCCGCGGCGGTGACCGGGCCGAGTGCGGTCCAGTCCGCCTGCATGGCGACTCCCGGTCGTTTCAGGCGGCCGTGCCGACCTTGGCCGGCGGCTCGGTGCGAAGGCGGACCTCGTGTGCGTCGTTGACGTTGTGGGCGTGCACCGGGTTGCGGCGCGCGAGCAGCACGATGCCCGCGGCGAGGGCGGCGCCCACCAGGGCGACGGCCGCCGTGCCGAGGTCGCCGCCGTTCTGGACGACCGCGGCGGCCAGGCCGCCCAGCAGCGCGGCGGCGGGCAGGGTGATCAGCCAGGCGACCGCCATCCGGCCCGCGACACCCCAGCGGACCTCCGCGAGCCTGCGTCCGAGCCCGGCGCCGAGGATGCTGCCCGAGGCGACCTGGGTGGTGGACAGGGCGAAGCCGAGGTGGGCGGAGGTCAGGATGACGGTCGTTGAGGCGGTCTCGGCGGCGAAGCCCTGCGGCGACCGGATCTCGGTGAGGCCCTTGCCCATGGTGCGGATGATCCGCCACCCGCCGAGGTAGGTGCCGAGGCCGATCGCCAGGCCCGCGGAGGCGATCACCCACAGGGGCGGGTCCGCGTCGTGGCCGAGCGCGCCGGCCGAGATCAGGGTGAGGGTGATGACGCCCATGGTCTTCTGCGCGTCGTTGGTGCCGTGGGCGAGGGAGACGAGTGAGGCGGAGGCGATCTGGCCGATCCGGAAGCCCTTCGTCACGGCCTCCTCGCGGGCGCGGGCGGTGAGCCGGTAGGCGAGACAGGTGGCGAGCAGCGCGGCGACCCCGGCCACGAGCGGCGAGGCCACCGCCGGGACCAGCACCTTCTCGACGACCTTGGCGAAGTGGACCCCGTGGCTGCCCGCCCCCGCCCACACGGCCCCGATCAGCCCGCCGAACAGGGCGTGCGAGGAACTGGAGGGCAGTCCGAGGAACCAGGTCAGCAGGTTCCACAGGATCGCACCGACGAGTCCCGCGAAGATCATTCCCGGGGTGACGAGGGTGTCGCTCACGATGCCGCCCGAGATCGTCCTGGCGACCTCGGTGGACAGGAAGGCACCGATGACGTTGAGGACACCGCTGATCAGGACCGCTGCACGGGGGGCGAGCGCGCCGGTGGCGATGGACGTGGCCATCGCGTTCGCCGTGTCGTGGAATCCGTTGGTGAAGTCGAAGGCGAGCGCCGTGACGATGACGACGGCCACGAGGAACGTGATGTGGTCCATTGCTGTATGCAAACAACCCGTGGCCGACAGGAGGGGAACGGCGGGCAGAGGCTGGTCGAGGTTCACGCGGGTGGCCGTGGCGCGGGCCCTCTACGATCACAGCCATGAGCATCCGCTGGACGTACGCCTTCGCCGACCGGCCCCGCTCGGTCTTCGGCGCCGCCTGCGACTTCTGGACGGCGGTGAGCGCCACCCGGCTCTCCGAACCGCGCGGTGAGCACTCCGAGTTCGTCACGCTGCTCCCGGACGGCGCCGACGCGTGCGTGAAGGCCCAGGCGGTCGGGTCGGGCCCGGGCGGCGCGCACCTGGACTTCTGTGTGGACCACGTACGGGAGTTCGCCGACGCGGCGGTACGGCTCGGGGCGCGGGTGGTGCAGAACCTCGATGCGCTCGTCGTACTGCGCTCGCCGGGCGGGCAGTTGTTCTGCGCGGACCCTTGGCGAGGGCAGTCGTCCCGGCCGGGGGTGGTGCGGGGCAGCCGGCTGGACCAGGTGTGCGTGGACGTGCCGCCGTCGGTGTACTCCGCCGAAGTCGCCTTCTGGAGCGGGCTGCTGACCGGATGGGAGTCGCGGCCGGGCGCCCTCCCCGAGTTCCACGTGGTCGAGCCGCCACCGGGGCTGCCGGTCCGTCTGCTCCTGCAACGCCTCGGCACGGAACGCCCGGTCTCCGCCCACCTCGACCTCGCCTGTGCGGACGTCGGGGCGACCCGGGCGTGGCACGAGGCGCTCGGAGCCGAATGCGTGGCCCGTTTCCCCGGCTGGACGGTCATGCGCGACCCGGTCGGCGGCACGTACTGCCTGACCTCCCGAGACCCGGAGACGGGCCGGCCGCGGGTCTAGTCCGCCTCCACATACGCGCACGCCACCGCGCCGCCGCCCTCGGGCGTGGGACAGGGCGGGAGGTTGGCCGGCTCGTCGGGGTCGGTCAGCTCCCAGACGTACGGGCCCTGCGGCTCCGTGGAGTCCTGCGCCCAGAGGGTCAGCCCGGCGGCGACGACCACGAGCAGCGCCCACACGATCACGGCCCACCGCCGCACCCTGCGACGCCGCTCCCCCGTCATGCTCATGCCTTCAAGCTAGTCCCTCGGCCAGACGGCCCAGGCAGGGAGATCACCCTGCTCCCGCACGCCGCGAACCAACCGGCGGGCACCGCCTCGGACGGCCCCATCGGCCGTCGGGCCAGCGGGTCTCGCCGCCGGAGCCGTGGGCGGGCCTCGCCGCCGGACCGCACGTCGGGCCTCGCGGCCCCAGCCGGAGGTGACGTGCCGGTTGCGCGCCGGACGGCCCGGCACGGGCTCAGGGATTCTTCGTGATGGTCTCCCGGGGGGCCGGGCGGCCGGCTTCCGCGCTCTCCGCGTCGTGGGCCCCGCACTCGGGGTTGCGACACGGGCCCGCCACCCACTTGGGGACCCATGCGCCCAGCGTCTTGTGCCGCCGGACGACTGTTTCCACTGGCTGTCCGCAGGTGGGACAGGTCTGTTCATCGCTGCCCATGCCTTCAGGGTAGGCCGGTGCGGGCCTCAGCGCTTCCTGCCGTACGTGCGCACCACCACGCCGTTGCCGAACGCGCGCACCGACTCCAGGCCGAACTCCGAGATCGCGAACCCCGACTCGAACATGGGCATGCCCCGGCCGTACACCAGCGGGTAGGACTTGATGATCAGCTCGTCGATCTCGTCGAGGAGCGCGCCCGCGACCTTCGCGCCGCCGCAGAGATAGATGCCGAACTCGCTCTCCTCCGCCTTCAGTTCACGGACCTTGCCGAGCAGGTCGGCCGAGATGATCTCCACGTTCGGGTCGGGCGACTCCGTCAGGGTGCTGGAGGCGACGTACTCGCGCAGGTGGGCGTACGGGCTGGTGATGCCCTCCTTCAGGGCCAGCTCATAACTGCCCCGGCCCTGGATGATCGTGTCGAACCGCTTGTTCGGCAGGTCGTCGAAGCCGAGGGCCCGGCGGCCGTGGGTGGGCACGGTCTCGGGATACTCGTCCCGCAGGTAGGCGAGGAACTCCTCGTCGAGGAGCCGCATCATCGCCGCCGCGTCACCGTCCGGGTCCCCGATGAAGCCGTCGAGCGAGCAGGCGATGAAGTACGTGAGCTTTCGCAAGGAGGGTCTCTTTTCGTCGGCCTGCACATTGACAACTCCAGTTGTAGTACTTCCGCTGTAGTGGCTGCAAGGGAATATCCGTAGGCAGTCGAAAGTGGCAGAGGGGGCTCCGCATAGTCGGTAACCCACTGGTGACGGTCTTCATGCGCGACCTGATGTCCCGCGCGACCGCGACCGCACGGGCTGCCTGGGCCTGACAAAGCTACGGCTGGAGGCCACCCGGCGCCCCGGACTGCTCGCCTCCTGCACCGCGTCGGTGCGCGGCGACCTGGAGAGGCCCTGGAGTTCCATCAGACGGCCGCACTGCGAGCCGGTGGAGCGTGGCGACGGTGCTGCCGGAGGGGCAGGAGACGCGTGCTGGAGGCCCGGGGTGGGGGCGCGGTGTCTCCGGAGCGGCTAGGCGGTCCTCGCCGTACGGGGCTCGCGCCACATCGGCCACATCGCCGGGCCGTCGGGGAGATCGAGGACCGGGCCGGCCAGCTCGAAGCCGAGACGTTCGTAGAGCTTGCGGCTGCGGGCGCTGCTCGCCTCCAGGTAGGCGGGCAGCCCCTCGCGGTCGCAGCGGTCGAGGACGGACCCGATGAGCGCGGTACCGAGCCCCTCGCCCTGACGGCCGGGGGCCACGCCGATCATCCACAGGTACTCGTGGGCCCGCCCGGAGGGATGGATCGCGGCCGTGAGCCGGCCGATCTCCTCGATGCGCGCGTTGTCCGGGTCGACGGCCTGCCGCACCTGGGCCGGTCCGTCGCCCTCACCGGCGTCGGCGGGGCCGTCCCCGCCGTGGCCGTCCTCGGCCGGCATGGAAAGCCACAGCGCGCAGGCGGAGCCGTCCTCGGTGACGTCGACCCGGCCGGACGCGAGCACGATGTCGGTGAAGGCGGCCATGAGCCCGGGGTGCTTCGCCCGGCGCTCCGCGGCTCCGGGGAAGACCCAGCCGCTCACGGGGTCGTCCTGGAAGGCCTCGTCCAGGAGCCGGACGATCAGCTCCCGGTCCGCCACGCCCGCCGTCCGGATCGCCACGCCCATGTCCCCGCCCCTTCGCCTGCGCCGACCACTGGTGCCGGACACCGGTGGTGTCACCCGCGCCGACGGGCGTTGATCGTAGGGCGGCCGGGGGGCGAGGCGGGGGCGGGGCCCGGACCTTGGCGGAAACCAGTCGAACGTATGCCCAAAGAGGGCGCGTGACACGAGTGAGGGGCGGGCCCCGCACACCGTGGGGAAGTGCGGGACCCACCGGCCGAAGTCCGGTGACCGTGCGGTGTCAGGATCCGCACGGTCACCGGCGCCCGGGGGGGCTCTGCCCTCCGGTCGTCCGAAGGGGTATCGGGCGGGCCTATAGGTCACCCGAGCCGACGGGTGCTGTGCTGCCGGCCTTCGGTCACCCGAGGGCCGTCGGGTGCCGTGCTGCCGGCCTCCGGTGGTGTCGGCTTCCGGCGCGGCCGGCCTCCGGTGCTGCCGGCCGTCAACTGGTGCGCCGGGTCACGAACTCGGCGAGAGCCAGCAGACCGCCCGCCGCCTCCGGATCCGGTACCGCGTGCGCCAGTTGCTGCATCGCCCGGGCCATCCGGTCGGCGGCCTGGTCCTGGGCCCAGTCACGGCCGCCCGCACTCTCCACGGTCAGGGCGATGTGGTCCAGGTCCTCCTCGTCGGCGGGTCGGGCGTACAGGTCGGCGAGCTCGGCGGCCTCGGGGGTGCCGGAGACCAACGCGGCGACCACCGGCAGGGACTTCTTGCGGGCGGCCAGGTCCGCGCCGACGGGCTTGCCGGTGCGGGCCGGGTCGCCCCATATGCCGATGACGTCGTCGATGAGCTGGAACGCCAGCCCGGCCTCCCGGCCGAAGGCGTCCAGCGCAGCCACGTCCGCCTCCCCGGCGCCCGCGTACAGCGCGCCGATCGCGCAGGCGCTGCCCAGCAGGGCACCCGTCTTGGCCTCCGCCATGGCGAGCACCTCGTCGAGCGAGACCTCGGCCGGGACACGCCGCTCCAGGGCCGTGTCCGCGTGCTGACCCGCGCACAGTTCGACCACGCAGTCCGCGAGCCGGACGGCGGCCGCCCGGGACGCCGGATGCGGGTCCTCGGCGAGCAGCCGCAGAGCCAGCGCCTGCAGGGCGTCCCCGGCGAGGATCGCGTCGGCGTCACCGAACACGCTCCAGGCGGTGGGCCGGTGACGGCGGGTGGCGTCGCGGTCCATCACGTCGTCGTGCAACAGCGTGAAGTTGTGGACCAGCTCCACCGCGGCGGCCGCCCGGACCGCCCGCGCCCTCGCCTCGTGCCCGCCCAGGGCGGCCGCCGCGGCCAGGACGAGCGCGGGGCGGATCGCCTTGCCCGAGCCGCCCTCGGCCGGTGTGCCGTCCGCCCGCTCCCAGCCGAAGTGGTAGCACGCGACCCGGCGCATCGGCCCGGGCAGTGAGTCGAGCGCGGCCCGCAGCACCGGGTCGACCTCCGCCCGGGCCCGCTCCAGGAGCATGACCGCCTCCTGTCCCCCGGCCGGTCCCGGACCGTCCTGCTGTGTCCCGACGAGTCTCCGCCTCTCCGGCGCCCCGGCCGTCGGCCGGGGCTCGGCGCCGCGCCGCTCACCGGAGGCGGGCAGCGTCGGCTCCGTCCTGAACTCCGTGAGGGACTCACCCATGGGACCGCCTCGGAGAAGGAACGGACGGTGGCGCCTGGGCCGCCGCCGGGCGCGTACCCCCAGGGTGTACCCGCCTGGCCGGGGCGGGACACGGCCGGCCTGCCGGAAGCGTCACTGCCAGCGGCCGATCTCGACGTTCTCCAGGACACCGAGCGCGTCCGGTACCAGGACCGCTGCCGAGTAATAGGCCGTGACCAGGTACTTGATGATGGCCTGTTCGTTGATGCCCATGAAGCGCACCGACAGGCTGGGCTCGATCTCGTCCGGGATGCCGGAGGCCCTCAGGCCGATGACGCCCTGGTCGCTCTCGCCGGTACGCATGGCGATGATCGACGTCGTGCGCGCTTCCGTCACCGGGATCTTGTTGCACGGGAAGATCGGCACACCGCGCCAGGTGGGGATGCGGTTCCCCGCCATGTCGATGGTCTCCGGGACGAGTCCCCGCTTGTTGAGTTCACGGCCGAACGCGGCGATCGCGCGCGGGTGGGCGAGCAGCAGCTTGGTGCCGCGGCGCCGGCTGAGCAGCTCGTCCAGGTCGTCCGGGCTGGGCACGCCGTCGTGCGGCTGGATCCGCTGGTCGTACTCGCAGTTGTGCAGGAGCCCGAAGTCGCGGTTGTTGATGAGCTCGTGCTCCTGGCGCTCCTTCAGCGCCTCGACCGTCAGCCGGATCTGCTGCTCGGTCTGGTTCATCGGCTGGTTGTACAGGTCGGCCACGCGCGTGTGGATGCGCAGCACGGTCTGGGCGACGCTCAGTTCGTACTCGCGGGGCCTCGCCTCGTAGTCGACGAACGTGTGCGGGATGTCCGGCTCGCCGGAGTGGCCGGCGGAGAGGTCGATCTCCTTCTCGCCGTACTTGTTGGAGCGCTGCGAGGGGATCGAGCGGAGGCGCTGGAGGTGCTCGCGCAGCGAGTCCGAGCGCTCGGCGATCTGCGCGAACTCCTGCCGGGGCAGCACCAGGACGGTGCACGCGGTGAGCGCACGGGCCGTGTACTCCCAGATGGCGTCCTCGTTCAGCAGCGCGCCGTCGCCGAAGTAGGCGCCGTCGGCGAGGACTCCGAGGGACTCGTCCTCGCCGTAGGGGCCCGTGCCGACCTTCTCGACGCGGCCGTGCGCCAGCAGGTACACCTCGTCGGACGGACTGCCGAAGGAGACGATCACCTCGCCCGCCGGGATCTCCCGCTGCTCGCAGCGGCGGGCGATCTCGAACAGCACCTCCTCGTCCTCGTAGGAGCGGAGCGCCGGCAGTTCGCCCAGTTCCGCGGGGATGATCTCGACACGGTCGCCGGTCTTGACGAACGTCAGCCGGCCGTCGCCCACGGCGAACGTCAGCCGCCGGTTCACCCGGTACGTACCACCCTGGATGTCGACCCAGGGCAGCATCCGCAGCAGCCAGCGGGAGCTGATCTCCTGCATCTGCGGCACGGACTTGGTCGTGGTGGCCAGGTTCCGCGCGGCCGCCGTGCCGAGACTCTGCTGCGGCTTGGTCTGCTCCGTGCGGACCTCTTCGCCTACCGACATAGAGAACTGCCCTCCCGGTTGTGACCGACGCCCATATGCCTCGGGCATCGATGTGCACGTCCAGCCTTCCTCACGGAGCGCAGCGGTGGTATTACCCGAAAGAGCGGGAATGGATCTTCGTACTACTGGGCATGAGGCGTCCGTTTCGCGTTCCGACCGGTCTCGCCGAGGCTGCGGACCGGCTGGCGACATTCCGTGGAAACCTGGCGGCCGTGCCTCTGGGGGGCGGGCCGGTGCGGTTCTACCGTGATGATCCGTTCCCCCTCCGCCTGCAGAAACGGCCCCGCCATGCAGTACGTCGCGCCGATCGGCATCGGCCTCCTCTACGCCCTGGTGATGTCCCTGGTCCGCGAACCGCACCGGCGGCGTCTGAACGCGGTCATGGTCGCCGGTGCCGGTGCCGCGTACCTCAGCGGCGGCGGCCTGGGCGGCTGGGAGTTCGCCTTCACCGCGCTCCTGACGTACGTGGCCTTCCGCGGTCTGGAGTCGTGGACGTGGATCGGCGCCGGCTGGCTGCTGCACACGGTGTGGGACGTCGTGCACCACATCAAGGGCAACCCGATCATCCCGTTCGCCCACACCTCCTCGCTGGGCTGTGCGATCTGCGACCCGGTGATCGCGCTGTGGTGCCTGCGGGGCGGGCCGTCGCTCGTCGCGTGGGTGCGTGACCGGCGCGGAGCCGGGCGGCTGCGGCCCGGCGTGACGACCGGCGAGGACAGCGGCTCGTCGAGGAGCGCGTCGACGACTCTCCGCCCGCCCTCGTCCCCCGCCGGACGCTCCGCCGGGGACGGCCGCGGCGGGACGGGCGGTGCCGCCCCCTCCACCCTCGGGTGACAATGACCCGGTGACCAGCCCCGACACCCCCGGCCTCGCCGGTCTGCGCCCCCGGCTGCCCTCGCCGGTGCAGGAGGTCGCCGACGGCCGGTTCGAGCGCCGGGGCGTGCGGCTGCTGCTCAAGCGGGACGACCTGATCCACCCGGAGCTGATCGGCAACAAGTGGCGCAAGCTGGCGCCGAACCTGGCGGCGGCGCACGGCCGTAGGGTCGTCACCTTCGGCGGCGCCTGGTCCAACCACCTGCGCGCCACGGCAGCGGCGGGCCGCCTGCTCGGCATCCCCACCGTCGGCGTCGTACGCGGCGACGAGCTGGCCGGCCGGCCCCTCAACCCCTCGCTGGCCCGATGCGCGGCCGACGGCATGCGGCTGCACTTCGCCGACCGGGCGGCCTACCGCCGCAAGTCCGAGGCGCCGGTCCTGGCCGGGCTTCTGCGGGCGGTGGACGCCGAGGACGCGTTGGTCGTCCCCGAGGGCGGCAGCAACGCCGAGGCGGTCCGCGGCTGCCGGGACCTGGGCGCCGAGCTGCGCGGCCTGGCCGGCGTCGTCGCCGTGGCCTGCGGCACCGGCGGCACGCTGGCGGGCCTGGCCGCCGGTCTGGCGCCCGGGCAGCGCGCGCTGGGCGTGCCGGTCCTCAAGGGCGGTTTCCTGGCCGCTGACACGGAGACCCTGCAGCGGGAGGCATTCGGCGGCCGGCGCGGCACCTGGGACATGGACGACCGCTTCCATTTCGGCGGCTACGCGCGCGTGCCCGCGGAGCTCGACGCCTTCGCCGGGGACTTCGAGCAGCGCCACGGACTGCCCGTCGAACGCCTGTATGTCGCCAAGCTGTTGTACGCCCTCGTCACCCTGGCCGACGAGGGCGCCTTCCCGCGCGGGACGACGGTGGCGGCCGTGTTCACGGGCCGCCCCTTTCCCTGACGGCCCGCCCGCTGCCTCGACGCCGGGGCCGCTCATGAGGGCTCCGAAGGCCCGGTCCCGCCGCTACGTCGCCTCCCGGAAGGCCGCCGCCTCCTCCAGATCCAGCCGGCGCAGCAGCGTGCGCAGCATCTCGTCGTCGATGTACCGGCCGTCCCGGAGCCGGACGAACACATCGCGCTCGGCGCTGATCATCTCCCGTGACAGCCGCCGGTAGGTGTCGTCGACGGACTCCCCGGTGACCGGGTTGGCCTGCCCGAGCCGCTCCCACACGGCGTTGCGACGGCGTTCCAGAACGGTGCGCAGCCGGTCGGCCAGCGGGGCGGGCAGGGCGTTGCGCTCGTCAAGGAGCAGTTCGTCCAGGCGGCGCTCGGCGGCCCGGGAGGCCTGCGCCTGGGCGTTGGCCTCGGCGAGCGTCGCGGCCTGCGCGTCCCGCCCGGGGAACTTCAGCAGGCGGATCAGCGGGGGCAGGGTCAGGCCCTGCACGACCAGGGTGCCGATGACGGTGGTGAAGGTCAGAAAGAGGATGAGGTTGCGCTGCGGGAACGGTTCCTCGCCGTCGTGCATGGTGAGCGGGATGGAGAAGGCGATCGCCAGCGAGACCACGCCCCGCATGCCGGCCCACGCGATGACGAACGGCCCCTTCCAGGTCAGCTCCCCCTCCCGTTCCCGGATGCGTGCCGACATCAGCCGTGGCAGGAACGTCGCCGGGTACACCCAGACGAACCGGGTCGCGACCACCACCAGGAAGACGGCGACGGCGTACCAGGCGGCCTCGACGCCCTCGTACTCGCCGAGGCCGCGGAGCACCACCGGCAGCTGCAGGCCGATCAGCGCGAACACCGAGGACTCCAGGACGAAGGCGACCATCTTCCACACCGCCTCCTCCTGCAGGCGCGTGGCGAAGTCGACCTCCCACGCGCGGTGTCCCAGGTAGAGCGCGACCACGACGACCGCGAGGACACCGGAGGCGTGCACCTGCTCGGCGACGGCGTACGCGACGAACGGGATCAGCAGGGAGAGCGTGTTCTGCGGCAGCGCTTCCTTCACGTGGGTGCGCAGCCAGTGGATCGGCGCCATCAGCACCAGCCCGACCACGACGCCGCCGATCGCGGCGAGCAGGAACTCGCCGACGCCCCCGGCCCAGGTGGCGCCCTCCCCGACGGCGGCGGCCAGGGCCACCCGGTAGGCGGTGATCGCGGTGGCGTCGTTCAGCAGCGACTCGCCCTGCAGGATCGTGGTGACGCGCGAGGGCAGCCCGACCCGGCGGGCCACCGCGGTCGCGGCGACCGCGTCCGGCGGTGCCACGACCGCGCCGAAGACCAGGGCGGCGGTCAGCGGCATGCCCGGCACGATCACGTACAGCGCCCAGCCGACCACGAAGGTGGCGAACAGCACGTACCCGACGGACAGCATCGCGACCGGCCGCAGCTGCGCCCGCAGGTCGAGGTACGAGCTGTCGGTGGCGGCCGTGTGCAGCAGCGGGGGCAGGATGAGCGGCAGGACGATGTGCGGGTCGAGGGTGTAGTCGGGCACTCCGGGGACGTAGCTGACCGCCAGTCCGGCCGCGACCAGCAGCAGCGGGGCCGGTACCGGCGTGCGCCGCGCGGCCGCGGCGATCGCGGCGCTGCCGGCCACCAGCAACAGCAGTGGCATCACGTCCATCGTTCTCGCCCGCCCTCTTTTTCCGACGCGGTCTTCCGCTCGACCGTCGTAACCTGGCAATCATGAAACAGTGCACGCACGCCGACGCGCTGCCGCACCCCGAACCCGGCCCGCTCAGCGAGACATGTCCGGAGTGCCTGGCGGACGGCACGGATCCGGTGCAGCTACGGCTGTGCCTCAGCTGCGGTCACGTCGGCTGCTGCGACTCCTCGCCCGGGCGGCACGCGGCGGCGCACCACAAGGAGTCCGGACATCCCGTCATGCGGACGCACGAACCCGGGGAAACCTGGCGTTGGTGCTTCGTCGACCATGTCCTCGTGTGAGACGGCACCACCCCGGCGCAGGACGGTCCCACCAGGACGGTTCGAGCGTCTGACGTCTGGGTACGTCAATGCGGCGCGCGCTCTTCCCATTTGGGCCCGCCCAACCCCTAGACACGGAGCGTGTCCACAGGTTTACTGTGAGTGACGGCAAGGGGTCGGGCTCCCGGGGACAGGATCGTCGAGAGCGCGATAGCGTCACCGCTGAACCACGTATCGCGTTACCCCGGGGGGCGACCCTCGGCCCTGAAACGCTTGTACCACCATGGAGGTGAGGGTGTCCCAGATCGCAGGCGAGCCCGCGACGCAGGACTTCGTGGAAGTCCGGCTGCCGGCCGCGGGTGCCTACCTGTCGGTGCTGCGTACGGCCACGGCCGGTCTCGCGGCCCGTTTGGACTTCACCCTCGACGAGATCGAGGACCTGCGCATCGCGGTGGACGAGGCCTGCGCGATCCTGCTGCAGCAGGCCGTGCCCGGCTCGGTGCTCAGTTGTGTCTTCCGCCTCGTCGACGACTCGCTCGAGGTCACCGTCTCGGCACCGACCACGGATGGTCATGCCCCCTCGCGGGACACCTTCGCCTGGACCGTCCTGTCCGCCCTCGCGGGCAAGGTCTCCTCCGCCGTGGACAAGGACAAAACCGTTTCGATCAGCCTCTACAAACAGCGCGGCGCGGGACCCGGGCCGGCGTGAGGAACGAGGACGGGCCGGTGCGGGACGAAGAGCGCGGCACACGAGAGCTGCCGGCCGAGGGCACGGGCGTGAGCGGTCCGGCCGGAGCCCGGCGCATGGCGGAGGGCATCGACGGCATCCCCGAGCAGGCCCGCCCGCATCCCGAGGACGACTCCGCGGGGGCCGCCCTCCCGGGCGGCGGGCGACACGGCCAGGACGGTGCCGTGCGGAGCGCGCCTCCGGGCGGGGGGATCACCACCTCCCCGGCCCAGGGGGTTCCCCCCACTCGCGCGAAGTCGAGCGGGGCGGAGGAGGCGAGGGCTCGGGGAAGGGTGACGGGCGGGACGATGGGCGAGCACGAGCGACACTCCGAGGACGAGGCGCCGAGCGCACAGCGCGCGCACGGTGCGCAGCACGGCGCCCCGGACCGCAGCGGCGCGCGTGAGATGTTCCTCAAGCTGCGCACGCTGAACAGCGGCAGCCCGGAGTACGCGGAGCTGCGCAACCAGCTGGTCCGCATGCACCTGCCGCTCGTAGAGCACCTCGCGCGCCGCTTCCGCAACCGCGGCGAGCCGCTGGACGACCTGACCCAGGTCGCCACGATCGGTCTGATCAAGTCGGTCGACCGCTTCGACCCGGACCGCGGCGTGGAGTTCTCCACGTACGCGACCCCGACGGTCGTCGGCGAGATCAAGCGGCACTTCCGCGACAAGGGCTGGGCGGTGCGGGTGCCGCGCCGGCTGCAGGAGCTGCGGCTGTCGCTGACCACGGCGACGGCCGAGCTGTCGCAGCTGCACGGCCGCTCCCCCACAGTTCACGAGCTCGCCGAGAAGCTGGCGATCTCCGAGGAGGAGGTCCTGGAGGGCCTGGAGTCCGCCAACGCGTACTCCACGCTGTCCCTGGACGTCCCCGACACCGACGACGAGTCCCCGGCGGTCGCCGACACCCTCGGCGCGGAGGACGAGGCGCTGGAGGGCGTGGAGTACCGGGAGTCGCTCAAACCGCTGCTGGAGGATCTCCCGCCGCGCGAGAAGCGGATCCTGCTGCTGCGCTTCTTCGGGAACATGACCCAGTCGCAGATCGCGCAGGAGGTCGGCATCTCGCAGATGCACGTCTCCCGGCTGCTGGCGCGGACGCTGGCACAGCTGCGGGAGAAGCTCCTCGTCGAGGAGTGACGGCCGTCCCGCCTACTTCTCCGTACCGCCGGCGTTGCCGGGCCCGCGGATTCCGAGGGCCCGGGTCGTCTCCGGGTTGATCAGCAGGACGAGCGAGGCGACGGCGACCACGGCGAGGGCGATCCCGCCGGGGATGGCCATGCTGTCGGCCTGGAGCAGGTTGTAGGCCACCGGCAGCGCCATGAGCTGGGTGATGACGGCCGGGCCGCGGCTCCAACTGCGCAGGGCGAGCAGCCCGCGCGCGGCGAGCAGGGGCAGCAGCGCGAGCACGACCAGCGTGATGCCCCCGGTGACGGCCTGCTGCCGGTCGTCCGGGTGCCCGGTGAAGCCGAGAACGAGGATCCAGACCCCGCCGACGACCAGCGCGAGCCCCTCCAGGGCGGCCAGCAGCGCGGCGTACGTCAGGCGCCGCGGGCGCGGGCCGGTGGTCTCGGGGGTGGTGGAGGTCTGCTCACTGCTCACCCCTGAAGGGTAGCCCTCACGACGTGCGCCCCCGTGGCGCGGTTCACCCCCGGTCTCTTACCCGACCCCTACCTCGGTCTGGGCCCGGTACCACCCAGTAGGTACGCTGCCAGTCATGCGTGCACTTCTCGTGGTCAATCCGGCGGCAACCACTACGAGTGCGCGCACACGCGACGTGTTGATCCACGCGCTCGCCAGCGAGATGAAGCTCGAAGCGGTCACCACCGAGTACCGCGGCCACGCGCGCGACCTGGGCCGGCAGGCGGCGGACAGCGACGACATCGACCTGGTGGTGGCCCTCGGCGGCGACGGCACGGTCAACGAGGTGGTCAACGGTCTGCTGCACGCCGGTCCCGCCCCGGGGCAGCTCCCCGGTCTGGCCGTGGTCCCCGGCGGCTCCACCAACGTCTTCGCCCGCGCCCTCGGTCTGCCGAACGACGCCGTGGAGGCCACCGGAGCCCTGCTGGACGCCCTGCGCGACGGCAGCGAACGCACCGTCGGACTGGGCCTGACCTCCGGCACGCCGGGCACGGAGGACGAGTCGGTGCCCTCCCGCTGGTTCACCTTCAACGCGGGCCTCGGCTTCGACGCCGGCGTGGTGGGCCGGGTGGAGCAGCACCGCGAGCGCGGCCGGAAATCCACACACGCTCTTTACGTACGCCAGGTGGTGCGTCAGCTCTTCGGTGAGCCCAACCGCCGCAACGGGACGATCACCCTGGAACGGGCCGGCGCGGACCCGGTGACCGATCTGGTGCTGTCCATAGTCTCGAACACCTCCCCGTGGACGTTTCTGGGGAATCGCCCGATCTACGCGGCGCCTAAGGCCTCGTTCGATACCGGCCTCGACATCTTCGCTCTCAGCCGCCTGTCGACCGCCGCTGTTGCCCGGTATGGCACCCAGTTGCTCACTTCGTCCCCGGACCGCGGACCGCAGGGCAAGCACGCCACCTCTCTGCACGACTTGACGGAGTTCACCTTGCATTCGAAGGTGCCGCTCCCCCTCCAGATGGACGGTGACCACCTGGGGCTGCGCACCAGCGTGACGTTCACAGGCGTACGCCGTGCACTGCGTGTGATTGTGTGAGCAGAACTGGCTAAAGTCCTTTCACTCGAACGTTTAGGCCAGGATCCACCCCATGGAAGTACGGCTGTGACCTAGTCGACACCGAAGAATCAAAAAAAACTTTCCAGAAGGGGTTGTATCCGCCGCTGAGGTTTGCGAGTCTCTACGTGGCGATCGGGACGGCCCGCAACACCGGCCTCCACTGATCACCAGAACCCCTCTTCAACTCACAGGACCCACGCCAGGGAACCTGGCGGTCGGCCCTTCACTTGTTGAGGGATTCGTGAAAGCGTTCACATTCACAAGCATCTGCACGTAATACCAAGGAGAGGTAGCAGCCATGGACTGGCGTCACAACGCCGTTTGCCGCGAGGAAGACCCCGAGCTCTTCTTCCCCATCGGCAACACCGGTCCTGCGCTGCTGCAGATCGAGGAAGCCAAGGCCGTCTGCCGTCGCTGCCCGGTGATCGAGCAGTGTCTGCAGTGGGCGCTCGAGTCCGGCCAGGACTCCGGCGTCTGGGGTGGTCTCAGCGAGGACGAGCGCCGCGCCATGAAGCGCCGCGCCGCCCGCAACCGGGCCCGTCAGGCCTCCGCCTGACACCCCACCCCTGCTGACAGCCTGAGCTTGGCGGCGCGTGCAGCGAGCACGCATCTCCCGCCCCCGAGCCGCAGCGCGCAGTTCCCCCGATGCGCTTAGTTAAGCAGCAACGAGCTTTAGCTCCGGGCCACTTGGTGGCCCGGAGCTCATTGCTTTCATGGCACTTCGCCGGTACGCGGCCCTGCTCGGGACCGCTCACCCTGCGTCGGAGGCGGGGATCCGTTACTTCTGCGCGCGCACCGGGATGTCCAGGATCACGCGGGTGCCGCGCTCCGGGGCCGGGACCATGTCGAAGGTGCCGCCCAACTCGCCCTCGACCAGGGTCCGGACGATCTGCAGGCCGAGGTTGCCGGCGGTGTGCGGATCGAATCCCTCCGGCAGTCCGACACCGTCGTCCTGGACGGTGACCAGCAGCCGGGCCTCCTTCGTCGTGCCGCCGCGGACCGCCGACACCTCCACGGTGCCGGTGTCGCCTTCACGGAAGCCGTGCTCCAGCGCGTTCTGCAGGACCTCGGTCAGCACCATCGACAGCGGGGTCGCGACCTCGGCGTCGAGGATGCCGAAGCGTCCGGTGCGCCGGCCCGCGACCTTGCCCGGGGAGATCTCCGCGACCATCGCGAGGACCCGGTCGGCGATGTCGTCGAACTCCACGCGCTCGTCCAGGTTCTGGGAAAGGGTCTCGTGCACGATCGCAATCGACCCGACCCGCCGCACCGCCTCCTCCAGGGCCTCGCGTCCGCGGTCGGACTCGATGCGCCGGGCCTGGAGGCGGAGCAGGGCCGCCACCGTCTGGAGGTTGTTCTTGACCCGGTGGTGGATCTCCCGGATAGTCGCGTCCTTCGTGATCAACTCGCGCTCGCGACGGCGCAGTTCGGTGACGTCCCGGAGCAGCACCAGCGAGCCGATGCGGGTGCCCTTGGGCTTGAGGGGGATCGCGCGGAACTGGATGACCCCGTCGTGGGCCTCGATCTCGAACTCGCGCGGCGCCCAGCCGCTGGCGACCTTGGCCAGCGCCTCGTCCACCGGGCCCCGGGTCGGGGCGAGTTCGGCCGTGGTCCTGCCGAGGTGCTGTCCGACGAGGTCGGAGGCGAGGCCGAGCCGGTGGTAGGCGGACAGGGCGTTCGGTGAGGCGTACTGGACGAGGCCGTCGGCGTCGAGCCGGATGAGGCCGTCGCCCACGCGGGGCGAGGCGTCCATGTCCAGCTGCTGGTTCGCGAACGGGAAGGAACCGGCGGCGATCATCTGCGCCAGGTCGGAGGCGCTCTGCAGGTAGGTGAGCTCCAGCCGGCTCGGGGTGCGCACCGTGAGGAGGTTGGTGTTGCGCGCGATGACCCCGAGGACCCGGCCCTCCCGCCGTACGGGGATCGACTCGACCCGCACGGGCACCTCCTCGCGCCACTCGGGGTCGCCCTCGCGCACGATGCGGCCCTCGTCGAGGGCGGCGTCCAGCATCGGGCGGCGGCCGCGCGGGACGAGGTGGCCCACCATGTCGTCCTGGTACGAGGTCGGGCCGGTGTTGGGCCGCATCTGTGCGACCGAGACGTACCGGGTGCCGTCGCTGGTGGGGACCCACAGCACCAGGTCGGCGAAGGAGAGGTCGGAGAGCAGCTGCCACTCCGAGACCAGCAGGTGCAGCCACTCGAGGTCGGTGTCACCGAGGGCGGTGTGCTGGCGTACGAGTTCGTTCATGGAGGGCACGTGGCGAGCGTACCCGGGCGTTTGTGCGGCTCTGTATACCCCGGAGCCCGGAAACACCCGCGGGCCGCGGCGCCTGAGAGGGACCCTCAACCCTCCCGGCACCGCAGCCCGGAGCAGTATCGGCCGTGGGGTGTGCGGTCCCGGTCGGCCGAAGGATGAGGAGCCGGGGCAGTCAGGGCAGAGAGCCTCGGTTCCTCGGTCCGTCTTCCTGTGCGGGGAAGACGGAGGTCTGGTGCGCGTGGTGCACGCGCTCTCATCACGCATTGTGGACTAGACCACTCGGGGTGTCCATGCGTGGGAGGCTGTTCGTTGTTGTTAATTCCGCGACTCGCCGGACGCCTAGACGTCCACCACGCAGCCTAACCCGTGTGGGTTCCTGTGCGGGGCCAGATGGACATGGCGATTTCCGCGACGGCCTCCAGTTCCTCCCGGCTCGCCCCGTCCCGCGCCTGTTGTGACATGCCCTGGATCATCGCGCCGGTGTGCCGGGCCAGCGCGGCGGCGTCGGTGTCCGCGGGCAGTACGCCGGCGTCGACATCGGCCCTGATGCGGCTCTCGAAGGTGGCGATGTTGGCGTTGCGGCGGTCCCGCAACGACTGCTCGACCTCGGGCGTGGAGCAGTTCGCGGCGGCGTGCACCACGAGGCAGCCGTGCGGGTGACCCGGCTCCGTGTAGGCGGTGGCGGCCTCGCGCAGCGCGCGGGCGACGGCTGCCCGGGCGGTGGGCTCCTCCGCCAGGGCGCGGTCGGTGAAGGAGCCGTAGCGCGCGCCGTAGACGCGGACGACCTCGTCGAAGAGGGACCGCTTGTCCCCGAAGGCCGCGTAGAGGCTGGGTGCGCCGATGTCCATGACGCGGGTGAGGTCGGAGACGGACGTGGCCTCGTAGCCGTGTTCCCAGAAGGCCAGGAGTGCCTTCTCCAGGACGGTCTCGCGATCGAAGGAACGAGGGCGTCCGCGGGGCCTGGGGGGCCTCGGCGCGGTCTTGCCCCGGGTCTTCGCGGTTCCGTCGTCGTCCACCATGGAGTGCATTTTATAGCGGGCACTAGAGAAATGTCGCCGGACTGTTGTACGGTCATTTTTGTAGCGACCACTAGATAAATGTGAAGGGGGGCGCCGTCATGGGCGTGCTCACCGGCAGGACGGCACTGGTCACGGGGGCGAGCAGGGGGATCGGACGGGGGATCGCCGAGCGGCTCGGCCAGGACGGCGCCCGCGTCGCCGTGCACTACGGGCGGAACGAGGCCGCGGCGAAGGAGACGGTCGCCGCGATCGAGGCGGCGGGCGGCTCGGCCTTCGCCCTCGGCGTCGAGCTGGGCGTGGCCGGTGACGCCGAGGCGCTGTGGGAGGAGTTCGACCGGCACGCGGACGGGCTCGACATCCTGGTGAACAACGCGGCCATCGGCAGCACGCGCCCCATCGGGGAGCTGGAGGAGCGGGAGTTCGACGACGTCTTCGCGGTGAACGTGAAGGCCCCGTTCTTCATCCTCAAGCACGGCATGTCGCGCCTGCGGGACGGGGGCCGGGTCGTCAACATCTCGTCCGGACTGGCCCGCACGGCGGCGATGCCGGACAACGTGGCGTACGCGATGACGAAGGGCGCGCTGGACGTCCTCTCCCGCGACCTGTCCAAGGTGCTGGGTGCCCGGGGCATCACGGTGAACTCGGTGGCGCCGGGCATCATCGACACGGACAACACGGCCGAGCTGCTGCACGGCAGCGAGGACGGCTGGGCGAAGGCCGCGGCGATATCGGCGCTGGGCGGGGTGGGCCGGCCCGCCGAGGTCGCCGACGTGGTGGCGTTCCTGGTCTCGGACGGGGGCCGGTGGGTGACGGGAAGCTGGGTGGATGTCACGGGCGGCTCGCTGACCTAGCCCGGCCGACCCTCGTACGGCGGAGCGCCCGGGAGGCCGTGCCGTTCACCTGCCGGAGAGCGGGCCGGCACGGCGCCGTCACCTGCCCGGGAGGGCTGTCCCGCACCTGGGACGGGAGCCCCCGCTCTGTTAGATTGGTCTAAACCACACGACCCCTCACGGGTCCCGTCCCAGTTGAGCATCCCTCTCAGATCGGCAGGCCCAGCGTGGAAGTTGTCATCGTTCCGGACGCCAAGGCGGGTGGCGAACTCATCGCCGAGGCCATGGCGCAGCTGCTCCGGCGCAAGCCCGACGCCCTGCTCGGCGTGGCCACGGGCTCGACGCCGCTGCCGGTGTACGAGGCGCTGGCGGCCAAGGTGCGTTCCGGTGCCGTGGACGTCGGGCGGGCGCGGATCGCCCAGCTCGACGAGTACGTGGGGCTGCCCGCCGACCACCCGGAGTCGTACCGGTCGGTGCTGCGGCGTGAGGTGCTGGAGCCGCTCGGGATCGGCATGGAGCAGTTCACGGGCCCGGACGGCACGGCGCAGGACGTGCAGGGGGCGTGCGAGGCGTACGACAAGGCCCTCGCGGACGCCGGCGGGGTGGATCTGCAGCTGCTCGGGATCGGGACCGACGGGCACATAGGGTTCAACGAGCCGTGTTCGTCGCTGGCCTCGCGGACCCGGATCAAGACGCTGACCGAGCAGACCCGGATCGACAACGCCCGGTTCTTCGACGGCGACATCGATCAGGTGCCGCACCACGTGATCACACAGGGCATCGGCACCATCCTGGAGGCGCGGCACCTGGTACTGCTCGCCACCGGCGAGGGCAAGGCGGACGCGGTGGCGGCGACGGTGGAGGGGCCGGTCGCGGCGGTGTGCCCGGCGTCCGCGCTCCAGCTCCACCCGCACGCGACCGTCGTGGTCGACGAGGCCGCCGCGTCGAAGCTGAAGCTGGCGGACTACTTCCGGCACACGTACGCCAACAAGCCGGACTGGCAGGGAATCTAGGACCTGTCGCACCGATCGCGGCCGGGAGCTCGATCCGGCAGGCGTCGGAGAGCGCTCGGCGGCCGCGCCGGAAGCCGCTCAGCGACCCGTGTCGCCACGAGCGCTCAGCGGCGCTGCACAGCTTCGCCGCCTTTCCGCGAGCTCACCGCCTTTCCGCGACCTGGTCCGGACGCCGGCCCTGGCGGCCGAGCGCCCCGTCCGCCAGGACGTCGTCGTCGGCCGGGTCGTCCTCGGCGAGCCAGCCGGCCACCCACAGGGGCATCACCCAGTGGGTGACGAGGACGGCGATGAGCAGGGGCGCCGCGTAGGCCGTCGGGGCGTCGCCGGCGACACCGCCCGCGATCAGCAGGGTGACCGCCGCCGCGGCCAGCAGCAGGGTCGTCACGCGGTGGGCCCGGGCCAGGACGCGGCTGCGTTCGGCCGACTGCCGCTCGTCCAGGACGTGGGCGCGCAGTTCGAGAAGGCCCCGGGTGGCGCCGTTGATCACGCCGGTCGCGACCATCCAGGGGAGCAGCAGCACCGCCATCACGGCGATGGTCCACAGCGGCTCGTCCTCGGCGAGGAACAGGTGGGTCATCAGGCCGCCGATGGCCAGCGTGAGCGTGACGTGGGTGGCGACGGCCAGCCGTCGACGGGCCGCCGTGGCGTACCAGGCCGCGCCGCGACGGTCGTTCATCAGCCGCAGCATGGTCCGGTCGTAGCGGGTCAGGCGTGTCGTCGTCATGGCTGGTTCCTCCCGTAGACCTCGTCCGTGAGCGGCCGGAACGGTTCGAGGGAGAACAGGGCCTCGACCGGCAGTCCGAAGAACCTGGAGATCTTCAGTGCCAGGTCGAGGCTCGGGTTGTACTGCCCCCGCTCGATGTAGCCGATGGTCTGGTAGTGGACTCCCACTGCCTCGGCCAGGCTCTGGCGCGACACCTTCCGTTCGGCACGCACCATGGCCAACCTGTTGTGCACCTGCTCGCTCATGTATAAGAAGTACTACATTCGGTGGCAGCTTACAACCACATCGGCCGATCGAGGGCTTCAGCTGCCCGCCACTCCGGCGATCACCTCGGCCGCCGCACGGCCGCAGACGCGGGCCGCGCCGTGGGTGGCGATGTGCAGGGCGCCGCGCGGGTCGGCCTGCGGGACACCCATCTCGACGACGATCGTGTCGGGGCGGGCGGCCAGCAGGGCATCGAGGGCGGAGGTCATCCAGGGGTGGCGGTGTTCGTCGCGGACGACGGCGACGATGCGGCGCGGACCGGCCGCCTGCAGGGCCGCCCGGCCGGCGCTCCGTCCGGCCTCGCTCTCCGTGCCGTTCCCGGCGGAGAAGCTGCCGGTCACCGTGCCGGGCAGGAGGTGGACCAGTTCGGCGGCGACGCCCCAGGGGGTCTCGTCGCCGACGGCGATGTTGGCGACGGGGGTGAGGGCGGCGACGTAGGGCGGTTCGGTGAGGGGCTCGAAGGCCTCGGGGCTGCCGAGGCCCGGGGCGGGTGTCACGGTCAGGGCGCGGCGGGCGGCGCGCAGGCCGATCTCGCTGCCGTGGCGGTCCTCGGGCGCGCGGCCGGCCGTGCCCGTCCAGCGGGCCAGGGACCGGACGCGGTCGGCCGCGTCGGCGAGGCGTTCCTCGGGGAGTTCGCCGGTGCGGACGGCTGCGACCAGGGCGTCCCGCAGACGGAGCACGGTCGCGTCGTCGGCCAGGCCGCCGCCCACGCAGATCGCGTCGGCTCCGGCGGCGACGGCGAGGACGCTGCCGCGTTCGATGCCGTAGGTGGCGGCGATGGCGCGCATCTCCATGCCGTCGGTGACGATCAGGCCGTCGTAGCCGAGCTCACCGCGCAGCAGGCCGGTCAGGATGCGGCGGGAGAGGGTGGCCGGGCGGTCGGGGTCGAGCGCCGGGACGAGGATGTGAGCGCTCATCACGGCCCGGGTGCCCGCGGCGATGGCGGCGCGGAAGGGCGCCAGTTCGCGCTCGGCCAGCATCTCGGCGGAGACGTCGATGCGCGGCAGGGCGTGGTGGGAGTCGACGGCGGTGTCGCCGTGGCCCGGGAAGTGCTTGGTGCAGGCGGCGACCCCGGCGGACTGCAGGCCGGTGACGTAGGCGGCGGTGTGCCGGGCGGCCAGGGCGGTGTCGGCGCCGAAGGAGCGCACGCCGATGACCGGGTTGCGCGGGTCGGAGTTGACGTCGGCGGAGGGTGCCCAGTTTAGGTTGACACCGCAGGCGGCGAGGCGGCGGCCCAGTTCGTGGGCGACCTGCTGGGTCAGCTCCACGTCGTCGACCGCGCCGAGGGCGTGGTTGCCCGGGAAGGAGGAGCCGCTGCGCACCTCCAGGCGGGTGACGTCGCCGCCCTCCTCGTCGATGGCGACGAGGACGTCGTCGCGCTCGGCCCGCAGCTGGGCGGTCAGCGCGGCCAGTTGGTCCGGTGAGGCGATGTTGCGGCCGAAGAGCCCGACGGAGGCGAGTCCCTCACCGAGCCGGCGCAGCAGCCAGTCGGGGGCGGTGGTCCCGGTGAAGCCGGGCTGCAGGACGGTCAGGGCATCGCGGGTGAGCGTGTCGGTGGCGCTGGCGAGTGTCGTCATCGGGTGAGGTCATCCCTTCACGGCGCCCGCGGTCAGGCCCGCGGCCATCTTGCGCTGGACGAGGAGGAAGAGGGCGACGATCGGCACGGCCATCATCGTGGCTCCGGCCATCATCGGGGCGTATTCGGTGCCGTGCTTGGTGGTGAAGTTGCCGAGCCAGACGGTCGCGGTCTGGTTCTTCTGACTGAGCAGCATCAGGGCGTAGAGGTACTCGTTCCAGGCCTGGATGAAGGCGTAGACCGAGGTGGCGACCATGCCGGGGGCCAGCAGCGGGAAGACGACCCGCAGGAAGGCGCTGGTGCGGGAGCAGCCGTCGACCATGGCGGCCTCCTCCAGCTCCCTGGGGATGTTGACGATGAAGCCGCGCAGCGTCCAGACCGTGAAGGGCAGGACGAAGGTCAGGTACGTGATGATGAGGCCGGTGAGCCGGTCGTACTGGCCCAGGTCGTTCAGGAGCAGGAAGACCGGGATGATCATGGCGACCAGCGGCACCATCTGGACCGCGAGGATGCCCACGATGACGATCTTGCGGCCGCGGAAGGCGAACCGGGAGATGGCGAGCGCGGCCAGCAGCCCGACGGCCATGCCGACGACGACCACCGCCAGCGACACCGTCATGCTGCGGCCCACCGGGCCCCAGAAGTCGGCGATGTCCAGCGCCCGCCCGAAGTTGTCGAAGGTGATGCCGGTCGGCAGCAGGCTCGGGTCGGGGTCGATGGCGTCCTTGGCGGGCTTGAACGCCGTGTTGAGCATCCAGTAGAGCGGGAAGCCGGCGGTGACGAAGACGAGGAGCCCGAGGAGGTTCCACCACAGCTTCGGCGCCCGGCGGCCGGTCAGGGTGCTGCTCATTCGACCTCTCCGATCTTCAGCATCTGCCGCATGTAGACGGCGACCACGCCGAGCAGCAGCAGGACGGTGATCAGCGCGATGGCCGAGCCCTGGGCGTAGTCGTTGACCACGAAGGCACGGTCGTAGGAGTAGGTGTTGAGGACCTGGAACTCCGGTTCGGGGTGGCCGTTGCGCATGACGAACACCTGGGGGAAGACGCCCATGTCCCAGATGACCGACAGGGTCGTGAGCATCACGATGATCGGCTTGAGGACGGGCAGGGTGACGTAGCGGAAGACGCCCCAGGAGTTGGCGCCGTCCAGGCGGGCCGCCTCCTCCAGCTCCCTGGGCACCTGGGTGAGGCCCGCGCTGAGCGTGATCACCACGAACGGCACGGCTCCCCACACCACCAGCAGCATGATCACGGCCAGGCCCTCGGGGCCGCTCGCGAACCAGTTGTGGCCGATCATGTCGACGCCGGGCAGCTTGCTCAGCAGGGCGTTGAAGACGCCGTAGTCCGAGTCGAAGAGCCACTTGAAGACGGTGGTGGCCACGATCACGGGCATGCCCCAGCTGGCCACCAGCACGATGTTGATGAGCACCTTCAGCCAGCCCGAGACGCGCTGGAGCAGCAGGGCGAGCGCCATGCCGGTCACCATGGTGAGGACGACGGCCCCGCCGGCGAAGATCACCGTCCGCAGCACGACGGCCCAGAACTCGCCGTCGCCGAGCACCTTGGCGAAGTTGTCGAAGCCGACGCTCTCGGCGGGCTGGAAGCCCCACAGCTGGGACTGCCCGAACTTCTGGAAGGACAGGGTGACCAGGCGGGCCAGCGGATAGCCCATGACCAGGGCCAGGATCAGCAGGCAGGGCGCGAGCAGCAGCCAGGGGACGGCGGCACCGCCCGAGGTGCGCTGCCGGCGGGGCCGCCGGTCGGCGGGGGGCGGCATCGGTACCTGCCGCGGTGGCGGCACCTTGGCGGGGGTGGTGGTGTCTGCGGCACTCATCGCGCGCTCCTTGGCGGTCCCTCAGGTCCTGACGACGGCGGGGCTCCGCGTGGGAGCCCCGCCCGTAGGTCACTTGGTGTTGATGACCTTGTCGATCGCGGCGTCCGCCTCCTTGGCGGCGGCCTCGACGGACTTCTTGCCGGTGCCGATGCTCTGCAGCATGGTCTGCAGGATCTGCGCCTTCTCGACCTGGCCCCAGCCGGGTGCCATCGGGACGAACCAGTTGGCCTCGGCCGCGGTGGCCGGGACCGCCGTCTTCGGGTCGTTCTTGAGCGTCGCGAGGTCCGTCTTGTTGTTGGGCAGGTTGCCCTTGGCCATCAGGCCCTTCTGCCCGGAGGAGCCGGCGAACGCGTTGATCCACTCGGCGGCCAGGTCCTGCGCGTCGGACTTCACCGGCACGGCGAGGTCGGAGCCGCCCAGGAAGACGGGCATGTTCTTGCCGGACGGGCCGGGCATGACGAAGTTCTCGAGGTTGCCCTTGAGCTTGCCGCTCTTGTCGTTCTTCGGGTCCTCGGCGGTCGCGCCCTCCCAGGCGGCCGCGAAGATCATGGCGGACTTGCCCTGGCCGTAGACGATGTAGCGGTCGGACTCGTCCTTGGTCTTGTCGCCGTGCATGTACTTGTCGACGACGTTCTTGAACTCCTTCAGGCCCTTGAGGGACTCGGGCGAGGAGAGCGAGGCCTTCCACTGGCCGCCCGACTCGGTGGCGATGGCGCCGCCGGCGTCGTAGACGAAGGACATGGCCGCGTACCAGTCGCGGGTGGGCTGGTACCAGGCGCTGAACTTGTCGCCCTGCTTCTTCTGGATCTTGTCCAGGGCGTCGGTCAGTTCCTTGTACGCCTTCGGGGCCGTCTTCACGCCGACCGAGGCGGCGATGTCCTTGCGCCAGTTGGCGACGCGGCCGCCGGCGTAGTAGGGGACGCCGTAGGTCTTGCCCTCGTAGGTCACCGAGGCCTTGAGGCCGTCGAGCCAGGCGTCGGATTTGTCGAACCTGCCCTGGTCGAGGGGGGCGAAGGCGCCCTTGACCATGTAGCCGAGCATCTCGGTGTTGCCCATCTCGACCACGTCGGGGACCTTGTCCGTGGCGAGGACGGCGTCGAGCTTGGCGTTCTTGTCGGGCCAGCCGTAGTACTCGTGGTTGATCTTCAGGCCCGGGTGCTTCTTCTTCACCGCGTCGTCGGCGGCCTTCACCAGCTCCGGCCAGTTGTTCTGGGCGTCGACGGTGAGCCAGACGGTCAGCTCCTTGACGTCCGCGCCCTTGTCCGAGCCCCCGTCGCCCTCGCCGCCGCACGCCGCGATGGAGACCATCATGCCCGCGATACCGATCGCGGCTGTCAGCTTGCGCTTCACGCCACCCTCCTCAGGGATCCCACAACCCCCCTGGCTCCCCGCAGTGAACGTGGGGCCGGGCCTGGACCATTGGTGTAGACCAGTACGGGGAGCTTGACCCAGGCCAATCCCCCTGTCAAGGGTCGCGAGAAGGCTCTGACCAGCCGTTATGCGACCTACATATGCAGGAACCTTTAAGTAAGAAGCCAGCGAAAAACCGGCTGCACACGCCATACTTCAGGTAGACCACTCGGAGTGGTGGACTAGACCAAACAAGACGCCGACGGTATACAAGTGAGATCGTGTCGGCGGACCGAGCCGGGAAGGCGGAGCATGAGCACCGACGTCAGCAGTGCGGAGAACGAGAACGGGGTGCCCGTCCGTACCGCACGTGTGCCCAAGTACTACCGCCTGAAGAAGCACCTGCTCGACATGACGGAGACCCAGGCGCCCGGCACGCCCGTCCCGCCCGAGCGCACCCTCGCCGCGGAGTTCGACACCTCCCGCACGACCGTGCGCCAGGCGCTGCAGGAACTGGTCGTCGAGGGCCGGCTGGAACGCATCCAGGGCAAGGGCACGTTCGTCGCCAAGCCGAAGGTCTCGCAGGCCCTGCAACTGACCTCGTACACCGAGGACATGCGCGCCCAGGGCCTGGAGCCGACCTCACAGCTGCTGGACATCGGCTACATCACCGCCGACGACCGGCTCGCCGGGCTGCTCGACATCACGCCGGGCGGACGCGTACTGCGCATCGAGCGCCTGCGCATGGCCAACGGTGAGCCCATGGCCATCGAGACCACCCACCTCAGCGCGAAGCGCTTCCCCGCCCTGCGCCGGTCCCTGGTGAAGTACACGTCCCTCTACACCGCGCTCGCCGAGGTCTACGACGTCCATCTCGCCGAGGCCGAGGAGACCATCGAGACGTCCCTGGCCACCCCGCGCGAGGCCGGCCTGCTCGGCACGGACGTCGGCCTGCCGATGCTGATGCTCTCCCGCCACTCGCTGGACCGGGACGGCCAGCCGGTGGAGTGGGTGCGCTCGGTCTACCGGGGCGACCGCTACAAGTTCGTGGCCCGTCTGAAGCGGCCCCAGGAGTAGCGGACCGGCGGCGCGTTTCTTTTGGGTACCGCATTGCGGACGAGGGGTTCCGCTCTCGGCACACCCTGACCTAGATTGCCTGCGCATTACACAGGTGATCACTTGAGGGGACGGAGCCGCCTGATGTCGCAAACCCCGGAAGTCAGCAGAGGGCCGGTGGTGACGCCGACGCGCGTCGTCATCGCCGTCTGCCTCATAGCGCCCTTCGTTGCCATGCTGTGGGTCGGCTCGTACGCGAAGACCGACCCGGCCTTCATCGGAATCCCGTTCTTCTACTGGTACCAGATGGCGTGGGTACTGATCTCCACGGCGCTGACGATGATCGCCTTCAAGCTGTGGCAGCGTGACCAGCGCGCCCGCTCGGCCGCGAAGGGCGGTGCGTCGCAGTGAAGGACGGCGTGAACGGCGTCGCACTCGCCGTCTTCATCTTCTTCTTCCTGGCCGTCACGGTCCTGGGCTTCCTGGCCGCGCGCTGGCGCAAGGCCGAGAACGAGCACAGCCTGGACGAGTGGGGCCTCGGCGGCCGCTCGTTCGGCACCTGGATCACCTGGTTCCTGCTCGGCGGCGACCTCTACACGGCGTACACCTTCGTGGCCGTGCCGGCGGCGATCTACGCGGCGGGCGCGGCGGGCTTCTTCGCGGTGCCCTACACGATCCTGGTCTACCCGCTGATCTTCACGTTCCTGCCGCGCCTGTGGTCGGTCTCCCACAAGCACGGCTACGTGACGACCTCCGACTTCGTGCGCGGCCGCTTCGGCTCCAAGGGCCTGTCCCTGGCGGTGGCGCTGACCGGCATCCTGGCGACGATGCCGTACATCGCGCTCCAGCTGGTCGGCATCCAGGCCGTGCTGGACGTGATGGGCGTCGGTGGCGGCGAGGACACCAACTGGTTCATCAAGGACCTGCCGCTGCTGATCGCCTTCGGTGTGCTGGCGGCCTACACGTACTCATCGGGTCTGCGGGCGCCCGCGCTGATCGCGTTCGTGAAGGACACGCTGATCTACATCGTCATCGCGGTGGCGATCATCTACATCCCGATCAAGCTGGGCGGCTTCGACGACATCTTCGCCAAGGCGGGCGACGCGTTCAGCCAGACCAACCCGGCGACGGGCGCGCCGCGCGGGGCGCTGACGCCGCCGGATACGGGCCAGTGGACCTACGCCACGCTGGCGTTGGGTTCCGCCCTGGCGCTGTTCATGTACCCGCACTCCATCACGGCGACGCTGTCCTCGAAGAGCCGTGAGGTGATCCGCCGCAACACCACGATCCTGCCGCTGTACTCGCTGATGCTGGGCCTGCTGGCGCTGCTCGGCTTCATGGCGATCGCGGCCGGCATCAAGGTGCAGAACGGGCAGCTGGCGATTCCGCAGCTGTTCGAGACGATGTTCCCGGACTGGTTCGCGGGCGTGGCGTTCGCGGCGATCGGCATCGGCGCGCTGGTACCGGCGGCCATCATGTCCATCGCGGCCGCGAACCTCTTCACACGCAACATCTACAAGGACTTCATCAAGCCGGACGCGACGCCCGAGCAGGAGACCAAGGTCTCCAAGCTGGTGTCCCTGCTGGTGAAGGTGGGCGCACTGGCCTTCGTCCTCACCATGGACAAGACGGTCGCCATCAACTTCCAGCTGCTGGGCGGCATCTGGATCCTGCAGACCTTCCCGGCCCTGGTCGGCGGCCTGTTCACCCGCTGGTTCCACCGCTGGGCGCTGCTCGCGGGCTGGGCGGTCGGCATGCTCTACGGCACCGTCGCCGCGTACGGCGTCGCCTCGCCCACGCAGAAGCATTTCGGCGGCTCCTCCAAGGAGATCCCCGGCATCGGCGAGATCGGCTACATCGGCCTCACGGCGTTCGTGCTGAACGTGGTGGTGACGGTGGTCCTGACGTTCGTCCTCAGGGCCCTGAAGGCCCCCGACGGCATCGAC
Organism: Streptomyces sp. NPDC094143; assembly: GCF_040303825.1. Classification (NCBI taxonomy): domain Bacteria; kingdom Bacillati; phylum Actinomycetota; class Actinomycetes; order Kitasatosporales; family Streptomycetaceae; genus Streptomyces; species Streptomyces sp. NPDC094143. Next base: position 200 of record NZ_JBEOTZ010000029.1, on the reverse strand, counting down.
GAGACCAAGCCGGAGGACTACACGGCGGACGCGGGCGACCCCGGGGTGCAGGTGGAGCTGCCGCCCGCCACGGCCGGTTCCTCGCACTGACCCGAGAGCCGCGAAACACCGCGCGACACGCCACGAACCACCCGCAGCGGGCCGCCGCCACCGACCAGGGCACGAGCCAGCGCGGCCGTGAGCCCCTGCACAGCCTGGGG
>NZ_JBEOTZ010000028.1:107548-121282 GCF_040303825.1 Streptomyces sp. NPDC094143 | reverse complement strand
CCGTGGTAACCGACGCCTACTCGTTGATCCGGATTGGAAACTGACACCCCCCCCCAGCAGCACGAGAAACTTGTCATGATTTCCTTTAGTCACCCGGGACGCTGCGCACGGCCGCCTTCACCGTGGGGGGACGCTCGGGACTACCTGTAGGTGATGTCCGAGGTGGAGTACAGGCAGTTGGTGCTGTCGGGACCCGTCCCGACGGCGGTGTTGTTGTTGTACTTCTGGCAGGGGACGACCTTGCGGCTCGCGTCGTTGCGGATGGTGATGCCGCGCAGCGTCGCCACGTCGTTGCGGTTGACGTTGATGCCCACGAGCCGCGCGGTGCTGCCCGTGCCGGTCACGTCGATGGTGTTGAGGTTGACCTTCCGCGTGTACTGCGTGGAGCAGTCGCCGCAGGAGCGGTAGAGCGTCTTGAACTCCTGCACCGCGAAGTCGGAGATGTTGAGCGTGCCGCCACCGTTGTGCTGGAAGACCTTGTCCGCCGCCTTCTTCGCGCCGCCGCCGATCACGTGGTACGTGGCGCCGGTGCCGCCGCGGAAGGTGGCGGCGTCCTCGCCGACGTCCTCCCACCAGACGTTCTGCAGCGTGCAGCTGCCCTCGCAGTGGATGCCGTCGGCCGCCGGGGCGCCGAGGATGACGTTCTTCAGCACCGCGCCGTCCGAGAGCCGGAAGATCGGGTCCTGGCCCTCCTCCTGGCCGTCACCGGCCAGGTCGCCGGTGCCGTAGTACCGCTTCATCCCGTAGTCCTTGGTGCCGGACACCGAGATGGTGGAGGAGGTCCCCTGGCTGCCGTTCGGCGTCGGCCAGGTGGCGGCGCTCGCTGTGGGCGCATTGGTGGTCATGATCATGCCAACCGACAGGCCGAGGGTGGCCAGTGCGCCGGTCAGTGCGCGCCCGCGGGCGCGCGGTCGTGTCGCAGAAGTCATGTCCCGATTCCTTCTGTCCGTCGGAGAGGTGGGGGTGTCAGAGCTTCCCGGCGCCCGCGCCCCCCGTCACCGAGGCGGTGACGGACGAGGCGGACTCGGCCGAGTGGCCGTAGGGCGGGCCGGCGAAGGTGCCGGTTTGCGAGATCCCGGTCGCGGCTCCACCGAGATCGCTGCCGCGGCCGGCGTATCCGCCCGCGCCGAACCCGGCCGGCGCGTTCTCGGCGGTCCCGGCCGGCTGGGGAACGGCCGGGACCGCCAAGGTCGCCGGGGCGGACGCGGCGGCGGACGCGGGGGTGGCTCCGAATGTGCGTCCGGGTGGGGGGCGAGTACGCATGTGGGGTGCGTCCCTTCGTGGTGCCTCATGGTGCCGGTAAGTCACGTACGTGAATATCGTTCGCCGTGCCGTTCACCGCGCGCGCTGCGCATGACCCATTCCCGAGGCCCCTTCCCGCTCAGGTCGTGTGCTTCCCCGGATGGGCAGGGGTCTCCGGGCGCCTTCGCGTGGCGGCGAGGTGGCGCTGCTGGGTCACACTGCTGAACGGAACGTAGGGGGTAAGCGCTTTCTAGTCAACGCCTCGCGCAGAACACATCCGGCCGGTCCTGGTCACGGGGGTGAAGGCGTGGGAGCGCTTCCATGGCGGCCATGTTCATGCCACCATGCGACCGGTTCCGACGAACCGCCGTACGACGTCCTGCGAGCCGCGCCTCATCACCGAAGGGACCCGGACGTGCCAGCCACCCGCCACACCACGGCGAAAAGACCCCTGCGGTCGCTGCTCCTCACGCTCGTCGCCGCGCTGCTGCCGCTGCTCGCCGCCACGCTCACGGCACCCGCGGCCGCCGCCCGCGAGAGGGCCGTGCCCGCCGCCGCCCTCACCGAGGTCACGGACTTCGGCGCCAACCCCAGCAACCTGCGCATGTACCTCTACGTGCCGGAGAGCGTGCGGCCCAGCCCGGCGGTCGTGGTCGCCGTGCACTGGTGCACCGGCTCGGGTCCGGACATGTACCACGGCACCGAGTACGACACGCTGGCCGACCGGTACGGATTCATCGTGCTCTACCCGTCGGTCACCCGCAGCAGCAAGTGCTTCGACGTCTCCTCGCCGCAGGCCCTGCGCCGCGACGGAGGCAGCGACCCCGTCGGCATCAAGTCGATGGTCGACTGGGTCCTGCGCACCTACGACGCCGACCGGAGCCGGGTGTTCGCCACGGGCATCTCCTCCGGCGCGATGATGACCAACGTCCTGCTCGGCGACTACCCGGACGTGTTCGCCGCGGGTGCCGCCTTCTCGGGGGTGCCGTTCGGCTGCTTCGCCACCACCGACGGCTCCGAGTGGAACAGCGCCTGCTCGGGCGGCACGCTCACCCGCACCCCGAAGGAGTGGGGCGACCTGGTCCGGGGCGCGTACCCCGGCTACGGGGGACCCCGCCCGCGCATGCAGATCTGGCACGGCACCGAGGACGACGTCCTGCGCTACCCGAACTTCGGCGAGCAGATCAAGCAGTGGACGAACGCGCACGGGGTGAGCCAGGCGCCGGCCGTCACGGACACCCCCCAGTCCGGCTGGACCCGCACCCGCTACGGAGGCACGGGTGACCGCGCCCCCGTCGAGGCCATCAGCCTCCAGGGCGTCGGCCACAACCTCTACGCCCACGGCATGGCGTCCCACGTGCTCACCTTCTTCGGCCTGGACGCCTCGGGCCCGGCGCCCCAGCCGCAGCCGGGCGCCTGCAGGGTGACGGCCTCGGTGAACGCCTGGAGCACGGGGCTGACCGCCTCCGTGACGCTCACCAACACCGGCACGACGACGGTCGACGGCTGGCGGCTCGGCTTCACGCTGCCCGCCGGGCAGACCGTCACCGGCGGCTGGGGTGCCACGTACGCGCCGTCCTCCGGGGCGGTGACCGCGGCGAACGCGTCGTACAACGGCACGATCGCACCGGGCGCGAGCGTGAGCATCGGCTACCAGGCCGCCCACACCGGGAACAGCGCGGGTCCGGCCGCGTTCACGCTCAACGGAACGGCGTGCGCGGCCGGCTGACGGCAGTCGCGGCGGTGCCGGATCAGACCGAACGGTGGTACTGGTCCGGCACCCGCACCTCGCCGCCCAGTTCACGCGCCGCGTGCCGGGCCCACGAGGGGTTGCGCAGCAGCTCGCGACCCAGCAGCACCGCGTCCGCCTCACCGTTGGCCAGGATCTTCTCGGCCTGCTCGGCGTCGGTGATGAGCCCCACCGCGGCGACCGCCAGGTCGGTCTCCTTCTTCACCAGGGCCGCGAAGGGCACCTGGTAGCCGGGGCCGGTCGGGATGCGGACGCCGGAGGCGTTGCCGCCGGTGGAGACGTCCAGCAGGTCCACGCCGTGGGCCCGAAGTCCGGCGGCGAAGCGCACCGTGTCGTCGGGGGTCCAGCCGCCCTCGTCGAGCCAGTCGGTCGCCGAGATGCGGAAGAACAGCGGCTTGTCGTCCGGCCACACCTCCCGCACGGCGTCGACGACTTCGAGCGCGAACCGGGTGCGGTTCTCGTACGAGCCGCCGTAGGCGTCGGTGCGGTGGTTGGAGTGCGGGGAGAGGAACTCGTTGATCAGGTAGCCGTGGGCGCCGTGGATCTCGGCGATCTCGAAACCGGCGTCGAGCGCGCGGCGGGCCGCCGCCGCGAACTGCTCCACGATCTCCTTGATCTGGTCGACGCTCAGCTCGGCCGGGGCCGGGTGCCGGTCGTCGAACGCGATCGGGCTCGGTGCGACGGAGCCCCAGCCGTGGGCGTCCGGACCGACCGGCCCGCCGCCCTTCCAGGGGCGGTCCGTCGAGGCCTTGCGGCCGGCGTGAGCGAGCTGGATGGCCGGAACCGTGCCCTGTTCCGAGAGGAAGCGGGTGATCCGGCGGAACCCCTCGACCTGCGTGTCGTTCCAGATGCCCAGGTCGTAGGGGGAGATGCGGCCCTCCGGGGACACGGCGGTGGCCTCGACGATGATCAGGCCCGTGCCGCCGGTCGCGCGGGCGGCGTAGTGCGCGAAGTGCCAGTCCGTGGGGGCGCCGGCCACCGGGCCCTCCGGTGCCGCCGAGTACTGGCACATCGGGGGCATCCACACGCGGTTCGGGATCGTCACGGCGCGCAGGGTGCAGGGCTCGAAGAGCGCGGTCACGGCGGACTCCAATCGTCACGGGGCCGATGTCGACTCGTACGATAGGCATCGTAGTACGGTGGATGTCAAACTACGAGGGTTCTCGTACTATGGGACCCCCGAAGGAAGTGGAGCCCGCCGTGACGTCGCCCGCCGTCAGTAGCCGTGATCTGCCGCATCCCCTGCGGGACGAGATTCGCCTGGAAGGCGTGCTGCACGCGCTCAGCGATCCGATGCGGCTGCGGATCGTGCGGGAACTCGCCGCCGCGAGCGGTGAGTTGTCCTGCTCGGACTTCGAGCTCCCCGTCACCAAGTCGACCACCACACACCACTTCCGGGTGCTGCGCGAGAGCGGAGTGATCCGGCAGGTGTACCGCGGCACGGCCAAGATGAACGGGCTGCGGCGGGACGACCTGGACGAGCTGTTCCCGGGGCTGATGGACGCGCTTGTGGACGCGGCGGGGCGGCAGGCCGTTCGGGTGGGCGGCTGACTCGGTTCCGGCCGACTCAGGAACGCGCGGCGTCCAGCAGGGACTGCCAGTCGGGGAGTTTGACCACTCCGCGTCCCAGTGACGCGCCCAGTTCCGCCTCCGCCCGCTCGATCGACTGCCAGCCCGCCCACTCCACCGGGTCGGCGCCTCGCGCGCGCAGGGCCGCGAGGGGATCGCCGGGGACCGTCTTCGAGACGAGGGCTGGGACGTCCGCCAGGAGGGAAGTCGCGGTCTCCTTCGCGCAGGGACGGTTGGTGCCGATGACCCCGGTGGGGCCGCGCTTGATCCAGCCCGCCACGTACTCGCCGGGAGTGACCACGCCCTCGCGCAGCACGCGCCCGGACAGGTTCGGGACCGTGCCGGTGGCGGCGTCGAAGGGGAGGCCCTCCAGGGGGACTCCCCGGTAGCCCACCGAGCGCAGGACGAGCCGCGCCTCGATGTCCTCGTAGCGGCCCGTGCCCGTCACCCCGCCGCTGCCGTCCGGGGCCGTCCGCTCGAAGCGGACGGCGCCCACGTGGCCCCGCTCGGCGAGCAGTTCGACCGGGCGGAGGAAGAAGCGCGGGCGGATCCGGCGCGGGGCGCCCGTCGGTGGTGCCCCGGCCCAGGCGCGCAGCACCTCGACGTTGCGGCGCTGCGGGGCGGGGAGCCCGGACGGGTCCGTGTACCCCGGGTCCAGTGCCAGCTCCGCCGGATCGACGACCACGTCGGTGTCCGGCAGCGCGCCCAGCTCGCGCAGCTCCTTCGTGGTGAAACGGGCCTGGGACGGACCGCGCCGGCCGACCATGTGGATCTCGCTCACACGGCTCGCCGCCAGCGTGGCCAGGGCCGCCTGCGGCACGTCGGTCGGGCTCAGCTCGGCCGGGCCGCGGGCCAGCATGCGCGTGACGTCCACGGCGACGTTCCCCACGCCGATCACCACGGCCGACCGGGCGTCCCGCAGAAACCCGTCGTCCTCGGCGTCCGGGTGGGCGCTGTACCAGGCCACGAACCTTGTCGCCGACCAGCTGCCGGGCAGATCCTCACCCGGGATGCCCAGACGGCGGTCCGTGGCGGCGCCCACGCAGTACACCACCGCGTGGTACAGCTCCCGCAGCCGTGCGACCGGCACACCGCCGGGGCCGACCAGGACCCCGCCGAGGAACCGGACGCGGTCGTGTTCCAGGACCGCGCGCAGGTTGTTCTGCAGCGACTTGATCTTCTCGTGGTCCGGTGCCACGCCGTACCGCACCAGCCCGTACGGGCACGGCAGCCGGTCCAGGACGTCGACGCGCACCTCGGAATCCTGCTGGACGAGGCTCTGGGCGGTGTAGCACCCGCTCGGCCCGGAGCCCACGACGGCGACTCGCAGCACGGCGGAACTCCTAACCGGGGGGAACCCGAGGGATCCCGGGAGAGCGCTGATGTCTCCAGCATCGCACCGGCCGGGCTCCGCTGACAGGGTGCTGTGCTCCACCCGGGACGCGTGTCCGATCTGTATGGAATGTGATCATGCGGTTTCGTTCCGTATGTGCTGGAAGCATCCTTTCTTAATCTTTCTGATCGCTCGCCGGTGGACGGTGCGGTGTCCGTCCGGCCCGCTTGGGAAGTGCGGGAGAACGAGGACGCCACGCGGTGGTTCGAGTTCCGGGTGGCCTTCCCGGACGGCGCCCGCGTCGACGCGCTGGCCGTCCTGGCCGGCGGGCGCGTCGGCGTGGAGGAGGTGCGCGCTCAGCCGGCGCTCTCCCTCGACGACCTGGTCGTGCTCGCCGACTGGATCGAGGAGGCGCTGACCGGGGCGTGCGGTGCCGGACCGGTGCCGGAAGGCTGCGGAGGCCGGGGGCGGCGGGCCCGGCCGGCCTGGCCGCGTGGCGCGGAGGGGCGGCAGCGGGTGGCGCAGGAGTACCGCGCGGCCCAGCGGGAGGGCGCCGACCCGGTCCTGGCGGTGATGTCCGCGACCGGTCACAGCCGCCGCACCTCACTGAGGCTGATCGGCCAGGCCCGAGACGCCGGCTTGCTGACACCTCGCCGTGGCGGGAGGTGAGGGGGTGGTGGGTGCTTCTTGGGGCTTGGTGCTTACGCCGGGTGCCGGGGGGCCAGGTGCCGGTTGCCGGGCGCGGTACGCGGGGTGCGAGGGCGGTGCGGGGTGCCGTGGTCCGGGTACGGGATCCGGCCGGGTGCGGGACGCGGGGCACGGTGGGCGGGTGCGGAGTGCTCGTCGCGGCGTGCCGGTACGGCGGCGGGCTGGGTGCCCGGTGCGTCGAGCGCTGCTCGGCACCGGCCGGTCGTTACGGCCGCGCCTCCGGCTCCTGCCCCGTGACGGCGGTGGCGGGCGCGGTCCCGTCTCCCGGCGCGACCGTGCTCCCGGTCTTGGCGCCGGTGGCGTTCGCGCCGGTGCCGCCGGCGGCGTTCCCGCCCGTGTCGTCGGCCCCCGCCCGGGTCCCGGCGTCCACCCCCGCCCCGGTCGCGAAGAACCGCGACAGATCCGAGTCGTCCGGTCCGCTCGGCGTCCCGGCCTCCGGGGGGACGCCCATCTCCCAGTCCAGCCGGTAACGCTTGAACAGCTCGGCCCGCAGCACCGGTACCGGCATCGGCACCCCAGGCACCAGAGCCGCGTACACCGCGCCCATCAGCAGGGCGCGCAGCATCGGGTAGTCGCTGTCGACGTCCCGCGACCCGTGCCGGGCGACGGTGTCCCGCAGCAGTTCGGCCAGGCGGCGCTGCTCCGGGCAGGGGAGGAAGCCCTCGGCCTGCAGCAGCCCGGCCATGTGCTGGCGCATCAGCACCGGCCGGTCCCGGGCCAGGCCCAGGATCGCGTCGATGGCCCGGGCCATCCGCTCCCGGCCGTCCTCGGTGCGCGGCTCGCGCTCCAGCGCCTCCTCCAGTGTGCGGTGCATCAGCCGGTGTACGGCGGACTGCACGAGCTGGCGTTTGCCCGGGAAGTAGTACGAGACCAGGCCGCGGGCCGACCCCGCACGGTCGGCGATGTCACCGAGCGTCGTCGCGTCGAACCCGTGTTCGCCGACCAGCTCGACCGCCGCCTGCAGAAGCCGCTCCTTCGAACGCCTCCGCAACTCTTCATTGACCGAGGCGCTGCGCGGGGACATGCTGAAACTCCTGCGTTGACTGGCTGCCAGCCAACTATACTCAGGGTGTCCGGTCCGGCCCTCGGTGGCCGGTGCCGGTGATGCCGTCTGCCTCGGGCGACGCGGGGGATCGCCCGAGGCGGACGCGTAAACGGTCACGTGGTCGCCTCGGGCTACTTACCGAAGCCGGATGACGTCAGCTCACCAGGTCCAGCACAGGCCGCAGCGCGTCCGGCCGGGCGCTCACCGGCAGATGGTCCACGAAGTGCACCGCGCACCCGAGGGCGGTGGCGCCGCCGTCCGCCCTGCGGTCGTCGCCGACCATGAGTGTCCGGCGGGGATCGGCGCCGAGCGCCTCACAGGCGGTGGCGAACAGCCGCGCGTCGGGCTTCTGGATCCCGTGCTCGTACGACAGCACGTAGGCGTCGACGTACGGGTCCAGCCCGTGTGTCCGGAACACCGGGCGCGGATCCCAGCCGATGTTGCTGACCACCCCGACGGGGACGCCCCGTTCCCGCAGGGCGCGCAGCACCTCGACGGCGTCCGGGTACGGGGTCCATGCGGCCGGGGTCATGTGGCGGTCGTACAGCGCGTCGTACAAGGCCGGGTCCGGCAGCGGCACTTGGCGGGACAGGCCGGTGTAGGCGGCCCGGTGCAGCGCGGCGCTGCTGTCGCGAAGGCTCCAGGCGTCGGCGAGTTCCTCGGGCACGCGGGCGGGTTGGCAACCGCCCGGCAGGGCCCCGGCCGTCTCCAGGGCCCGGACCGCCGCGGTGAACTCCGCCTCCGGCAGCCGGACTCCGGCCGCCTCCAGGACGCCGCGCAGCCAGGAGTCGGTGGACTCGACGCGGAAGAGGGTCCCGGAGAAGTCGAACAGCACAGCGTTCATGCGGGGATCCTACGAGGCCCCGGCGCCGGCCCGGTCGCGCGGCAGCCGGCGCTCGTGCACCCATACCGCCAGGGTCACCACCAGCGCGCCCAGCAGCCAGCCGCCCACCACGTCCGACGGCCAGTGCACGCCCAGCCAGACGCGGGTCAGCCCGACGCCGGTCACGGAGACGACCGCCACGGCCACGGCCGTACGCCACACGGCGGGGCTCACGCCGTGCCGGTGCAGCAGCCACAGCAGGAGGCCGCACACCACCGTGGCGGTCATGGCGTGCCCCGACGGGAACGCCGAGTAGTGGGCCGTGTCCACGGGGTCGGGCCACACCGGGCGGGGACGGTCCACCGCCGCCTTGAGGCCCTGCTGCACCAGCGTGCCCAGGGCGACGGCCAGCGCCAGCCACAGCGCCGTCCAGCGCGCCGCCAGCCGCACCACCAGCCAGACCACGACGACCGCGCAGAGCAGCCGCATCGTCCAGGGGTCCCACACCCAGTCCGTCAGGATGCGGCAGGCCTGGGTGAGGCCGGGTTCGCCGACCGCCCAGCGGTGCGTGGTCCTGGAGATGTCCCCGTCCGCGCCGATCAACGGGCTCCATCTGGCCGCGACCAGGGTCAGCAGCAGGATCGAGCACGCGGCCAGGACGCCGGCGAGGCCGGCGGTGGCGCGGTGCTCCGGACGGGGCGGGGATGCGACGGTGGGGGAGTGCATGATGCGATCCTCGCCGAACCGGGGGGTACGGATCCAGTACGGCTCCAGTACGGGGGGCGATCTTCGGCCCGGAAGGGGGAGTTCGACCCTCCGCCGCGGTCCCGCGGACAGTCCCCGTCACCCTGGTCCCGGCGGAAGTTCCGGTCACCCCGGTCCCGCGGACAGCCCCGTCACCCCAGTGCCCGCAGCCCCGGTGCGAACGCCACCAGCACCGGCACCACAGGCACCAGCGCGGCCGTCGCCGTGAGCCGCAGGCGCCGGGCCGCGGTCAGCCGGTCCGGGGGAGTGAGCAACCGGTGCACCCGCGCCGGGACATGGGCCTGCGGTGTCGGGCACGGCCCGAACACGCCCCGGTGCTCGTTGAGTTCCACCAGCGCCAGGGCCGTCGTCAGCCGGCCGAAGCGGCGGGAGGCCGTGTCGTCGGCGGCGAGTTCGACCAGCCGGTGCATCTCGTCGCGGAACGCGGCGAACACCGGCACCTGCCGGAATCCGCCCGCGAGGGCGGAGGAGCAGTTCAGCAGCCAGTCGTGACGGGCCCGCGCGTGCCCCTGCTCGTGCGCCAGCACCGCGTCCAGCTGCCGGCCCTTCAGGCGGCGCAACGCGGCCGTGGTGACGGCCAGTTGGGGCGGTGCGCCGGGCAGCCACCAGGCGTCGGGCCGTTCGCTCTCCAGGACCACGAGCCGGCCGGACACGGCCACCTCGCCCGGCAGCAGGGGCGCCCGTACCAGGAGGTCGGCGCGCCGGCGGTGGCGCCGGGCGCGGGCCCGGCCGATCTCGCGCACCAACATCGCCGCGCTCCACAGCGCCCCGCAGGCCAGCGTGACCGCGGTGGTCGCCGCCCAGGGGCCCGCCGTGCCGAGCGCGTACGCCTCGACGACCCCGTTCGGAGCCGTCGCGAAGACGTGTCCGCCGACCGCGTGCCAGGCCGCCGCCGCGCTGAGCGTCATCGACAGGGCGCAGCACACGAGGACGGCCGCCACCACGCACTGCCACGTCCACAGCGCCACGACCGGCTCCCGGTCCGGCCAGTCAGCCCGGGCGAGCAGCCGGGGGCCGGCCACGGCGGTCAGGGCGCCGAGCAGCAGCAGCGCCGCGGGGAGCATCATGGGAGCCAGCCTATGAGCGCGGCGCCGCCCACGGGTACGTCTCGTGGTGGCAAAGTGACGCAGGCAACGGATTCCGCAGGCGTGCCGCCCACCGGCCGTTCACAGCGTCAGCAGCATCGCCACCATCGCTATCCCCATGGCCAGCCGGCAGGCCCGCGCCAGCTCCGGACGGTCGCCCCAACCGGAGGCGTCACCGCCCCCGTCCCCGGTCCCGCCCCCGGCCAGCACCCTCACCGGTACCAGCCGGACACCGCTCAGCAGCACGTATCCGGCGAAGTAGAGCAGCAGCGCCCCGGTCAGCAGCGGTATCCCCGAACCGTCCCGTCCGTGGGCGTGGGCGGGGGGCCCGGCCATGACGAGCGACATGTAGACCATCGCGGCGGCCCCCACCAGGTGGTGGAGGTGGTGGGCGCCGGAGCGTGCCGCCCACAGCGCGTGCACGCCCGCCGCGCCGAACACGACCGCGTAGGCGGGCCAGGCCCACGGCGGCGGAGTGAACACCGCCGCGGGCACCGCCATCACGGCCATCCCGAAGCCCATCAGCGCCTCGCCACCCGCGCCGCGCCGCTCCCCGCCACCGCTGCGCATCCGCACCAGGCAGTAGGCGCCGGTCACCGCGCAGAGCGCCACCAGCAGCCAGCCGGACGATGCCGGTCCGTGCACGCGCACCTCCCCGTTCGACGGTCGGTCATTCGATGCCCGGGCGGTGCGGCGCGCACGCGAGCGCAAGGGTGCAAACGGGGAGCATCCGGCGGAGCACGCCAGGTGAGCAGATGTCTTTTACGAGTAAAATACCCGCTAATCTTATCCGTCATGAGCAGTGTGCCCCCCACCCCCGCCTCCCCGCCGGCCCGGCGCCTCCCGCTGGCCGGGGTGCTGCGCCTCGGCCGGCCCGCGGACATCTGGTTCAAGCCCGCGCTGAGCGTTGTCGCGGCGGTCGCCCCGCCCAACCTCACCCTGCTCGCGCTCGGCCGGCTGGACCTCGCGATGTACGCCATGGCCGGGTCCCTGTGCGCGCTGTACACCCACAACCGGCCCTACGCGGCCCGTGCCGCGGCCCTGCTGTGGGTGGTGCTCGGCATGCTCCGCGGGCTCGCCGTCGCCCTCGTCGCGGCCTCGCTGACCGGCAGCGCCGTCGCCCTGGTCACCGTCGGAGCGCTGCTGGCCGCCGCGCAGAAGGTGCTGTGCGACGCGACCCGGGTCGGCCCGCCCGGGAACGTCGTCCTGACGTTCGTCAGCTCGGCCTCGCTCTTCGTGCCGCAGACTCTCGACCGGGTCCCCGGCCACCTGGCACTCGCGGCCGCGACCGGCGTCTGGGCCTGGCTGGTCTGCATGGCGCCCGCGCTCGTCCGCCCGCACGGCCCGGAGCGCCGCGCCACGGCGAGCGCCCTGCGGGCCGCCGCCGCGTACGCCGAAACGGGCGGGGCGGGGGAGGGGCACGCGCGGGCCCGCGCCGCGGGCTACGCCGCCGTGCAGGCCGCCTGGCAGTCGCTGCTGTCGACCCGCGCGCCGTCCCGGACCCGGCGGGCGCTCGAACGGCTCGTGGTGCGGGCCGAGGTCGCCCTCGCCGCGCCGGCGGACGCGGACGCCGGCCGGCTGCGGGCGTGGGCCCGCTCCCTGTGCTCCACCGGGCCGGTCCCGCAGGCCGGGTTGCCTCCCGCGGCGGCGGACGAACTGCTCGGCGTGGAGTCGTCCCGCTCCTACTGGGCGCGGCTCGGTCCGCTCACCCCGCTCGCGGCGCGCACCGCGCTGGGCTGCGCGCTCGCCGGGTACGCCTCCCTCGCGCTCGGCATCGGCCGCCCCTACTGGGCCCTGGTAACGGCCGCCTCGGTGTACCAGGCCAACATCGCCCTGACCTGGAACCGGGCCGTCCAGCGGGTCGTGGGCAACGTCGTCGGGGTGCTCGTCTTCGCGGCCGTGGTGCCGCTGGCCCACCTGGGCGGGGCGGCCCTCGTGCTGTGCTGCGTGGCGTTCGGTTTCGCCGCGGAGGCGCTGATCAGCCGCAACTACTGGCTCGGCAGCGTGTGCGTCACGCCCATGGCGCTGCTCATCACCGAGTTCGCCGGGCGGCAGCGGCCCGGCGAGCTCATGACCGAGCGGGTCGTGGACACCGTCGTCGGGGCACTGGTCGGTTTCGTCGCCGCCCTGGCGGTCACCGATCGGCGGGCGGGCGACCGGGTGGAACGGGCCCTGACCGCCGCCGACCGGGCCCGGGAGCACGCGGCGCGGCTGCTGGCCGGCCCGGACCCCGGGGCGGCGGCCCTGGAATCCGCCCGCAGGCGACTCGCCGTCGCCCTGGCCGACCTGCGGGCCACCGCCGACGCCGCGGCCGGGGAGTGGCGGCAGCGCGCGCTGCCCCAGGAGCGGGTCGTGCTGGCCGAGCGGTCCGGACACCGTACGCTCGCCGCTACGGCACGACGCCAGGGGCTGCTCCCGGACCGCGGTCCGGACACGGAGACGGAGGACGCACGGCCATGACGCCGACGGAAGGACCATCGCCCACGGGTCCCGGCCAGGGCCCCGGCCCGCGATCGGCGACGGGAGCGGCGGGGGCACGGGAGGACCGACGGACCACCGTGCCCGAAACCGGCGGCACGGACGAACGGGCGTCCGCCGAGGCCCACCCGGGGGAAGGCCCCCTTGAGGCGCCCTCGGACCTCGGCAGGGCTCCGACGGCCGAAGGGAACAGCGGCGCGGACACGACGCCTGGAGCGGCGAGCGCTGCGGGCTTCTCGGGTGGCGGGGCCGACACGGGCGGGGCGGCAAGCGGTGCGGGCCCCACGCGTGGCGGGGCTGACGGGGCCGGGGCGGCGACCGGTGCACGCTCCCCGGGTGGCAGGGCTGACGGGGCCGGGGTGGACAGCGGTGCACGTCCTGCGGCTGGCGGGGCCGATATGGCCGGGGCGGACAGCGGTGCGGGCCCCGCGGGTGGTGGTGGCGACAAGGGCGCAGCGGCGAGCGGTGCGGGCCCCACGGGTGGCAGGGCTGACGGGGCCGGGGCGGGCAGCGGTGCATGTCCTGCGGCTGGCGGGGCCGATATGGCCGGGGCGGACAGCGGTGCGGGCCCCGCGGGTGGTGGTGGCGACAAGGGCGCAGCGGCGAGCGGTGCGGGCCCTACGGGTGGCAGGGCTGACGGGGCCGGGGTGGACAGCGGTGCATGTCCTGCGGCTGGCGGGGCCGATATGGCCGGGGCGGGCAGCGGTGCGGGTCCCACGGGTGGCGGGGCTGACGGGGCCGGGGCGGCGAGCGGTGCGGGCCCCACGGGTGGCAGGGCTGACGGGGCCGGGGTGGACAGCGGTGCACGTCCTGCGGCTGGCGGGGCCGATATGGCCGGGGCGGACAGCGGTGCGGGCCCCGCGGGTGGTGGTGGCGACAAGGGCGCAGCGGCGAGCGGTGCGGGCCCCACGGGTGGCAGGGCTGACGGGGCCGGGG
>NZ_JBEOTZ010000028.1:0-107448 GCF_040303825.1 Streptomyces sp. NPDC094143 | reverse complement strand
GGACAGCGGTGCGGGCCCCGCGGGTGGTGGTGGCGACAAGGGCGCAGCGGCGAGCGGTGCGGGCCCCACGGGTGGCAGGGCTGACGGGGCCGGGGTGGACAGCGGTGCACGTCCTGCGGCTGGCGGTGGCGACAAGGGCGCAGCGGCCAGCGGTTCGCGTCCCACCGGTGGCGCGGCCGACAAGGCCGGAGCGGAAGCGGGCGGCGGGACTCGCGGCGCCGGTCACGGGAACGACCCGGCCGGTGAGACATCCGGCTTCGAGGCGGGTGTGGCCGGGGCACCGCGTACCGACACCGTCTCCGCTGTCGTGCGGCAGTGGCGGGCCGTGCACCCCGGCCTCGACACGGGACCGATGGAGATCATCGGCCGGATCAACCGCTGCGCCGCCCTGCTCCAGCAGGCCGAGGACGCCCCGCTGCGCCGGGCCGGACTGAGCCGCCCCGAGTTCGATCTGCTCGGCGCGCTGCGCCGCACCGGGCACGAGCTGACGCCGGGGGAGCTGGCGCGAGAGACCTTCTCCTCGGGCGCCGCCGTCACCAAGCGGCTCAAGCAGCTGACGGAGCGCGGCCTGGTCGAGCGCCGCGGCGACGCCCGCGACCGCCGCGTCGCCCACCTGCGCCTCACCGACGCCGGCCGCGACCTCGTCGACGGCATCCTGCCGGCCCAGCTCGCCTACGAGACCGCCGTGCTGTCCGGACTGGACGGCCCGGAGCAGGGCGAACTTTCCGCGCTGCTGGGGGAATTGCTCGCCCAGCTGGAAGGCAGGCTGGGCGCGCTGCGGGCCTGAGAAGCCGGCCCGTAGGCAGCGCACCCTGCTTTCCGAGCCTGTCGGGCGATCCGATCCCGTCGGTCAGGCCGAGCCTGTCGGTCGATCCGATCCCGTCGGTCAGGCCGACCCGGTCGGACGAGACCCGTCAGCCGGGCCGAACCCGGTGGACGAGCCGGACGTCAGCCGGGCCGAACCCGGTGGACGAGCCGGCTGTCAGCCGGGCCGAATCCCCCGGTCAGGCCATCCCCGCCGGTCAGGCCGCGTCAGATGCCCGGGCGGTAGCGGATCGGATGGTCGGCCGGGACCTCCACCAGCACGATCGGCGTGCCGTCCGGGTCCGCGATCCACATCTCGACCAGCCCCCAGGGCTCCTTCACCGGAGGCCGCACGATCTCCACGCCCTTCGCCGTCAGCTCGTCCCGGGCCGCCGTCACGTCGTCGACCTGGAGCCAGAGCCGCACGGCGGGCGAGGGCGGTGTCTCGGCCCGCCCCGAGACCTCCAGGAAGCCCCCGCCCAGGAAGTAGACCGTGCCGCGCTCGGGCCCGGTCCCGAACTCCCGGTAGACGGCGAGCCCTAGCTGTTCGCCGTAGAAGGCCCGGGACTTGTCGGGGTCGGTGGGGCGGAGCAGGATCCGGCTGCCGAGTACATGCACCATGCACCCGAGACTAGTGGCAGGGTTACGCTCGACCCTGCCCGAGCCGCGCCCAGGACACGGAGACGTACGCCCATGGACACCCTTGCCACCGGACTGACCTTCCGCGACGCCACCGACGGGGACGTGGACGAACTGGTCGCGCTGATCGAGTCGGCCTACCGGGGCGAGGCCAGCCGGGCCGGGTGGACCACCGAGGCGGACATCCTCGCGGGGCAGCGGACCGACCCGGAGGGGGTACGGGCCGTCATCAAGGCGGCCGACAGCCGGCTGCTGACCGTGGAGCGGGAGGGCCGGATCGTCGCCTGCTGCCAGCTGGAGCACCGCGGTGACCACGCCTACTTCGGGATGTTCTCGGTCAGCCCCGCACTCCAGGGCGCGGGCCTCGGAAAGGTGATCATCGCCGAGGCGGAGCGGCAGGCCCGTGAGACCTGGGGTGTGACGGAGATGCGCATGACCGTGATCTCCGTCCGTGACGACCTCATCGCCTGGTACGAGCGCCGCGGCTACCGCCGCACGGGCCGGATGACCCCGTTCCCGTACGGCGACGAGCGCTTCGGCATCCCGCTCCGCGACGACCTGCAGTTCGAGCTGCTGGTCAAAAAGCTCGGCTAGCCCTCAGGCCGTGAAGCGGCCGGTGCGCTTGATGTCCGGGTGGTCGGTGGTCGCGCCGTCCAGGCCGAACGCCCGGACCAGACGCAGATGGTCCTGCGTGTTCACCACCCAGCCGATGACCCTCAGGTCGGCCTGGCGGGCGCGCTCCACGATCTCCAGGGTGAGCCGGCGGATGTTGAGGCAGACGGTCTCGGCGCCGGCCGCGACGGCGCGGTCCACGACGTCCGTGCCGTAGCGGCTGGCGATCAGCGCCGTGCGCACCCCCGGCACCAGTGGCTTGATCTCGGCGATCGCCTCGTCGTGGAACGAGGACACCTCCACCCGCCCGGCCAGCCCCCGCTCGTTCATCACCCGCGCCAGGGCCCGCGCCGCCCGCGCGTCCTTGATCTCCGCCTGGAGCGGTGCCTGGACGGCCTCCAGGACCTCCTCGAAGACCGGCACCCGCTCGCCCCGCCCCGCGTCCAGGGTCCGCAGCTCGGCGAGGGTCTTCTCGGCGATCGGCCCGGTGCCGTCGGTCGTGCGGTCCACGTCCGTGTCGTGCATGACGACGAGCGCGCCGTCCTTGCTCAGGTGCAGATCGAGTTCGATGGCGTCGAGGCCGGCCTCCTGGGCGGCGACGAAGGACCTGAGGGTGTTCTCGGGCTCCACACCCATGACTCCGCGGTGACCGATGGTGAGGAAGTTCAAGACGCGACTCTCTTCCGTCGACAGGCGGCAGTGCGGGCCCGCAGGGCCCACCCGACCGTATCGCCTGCGCCCCCTCCTTGCGGAGAGTGAGCGTATGGTCGGCGCGCGCACGGGCATAAGCGTGATCGGCAGGAAAAAGTGCGGTGAAGGGCGGGGTGCGGCAGGATAATTTCCCGAGGTGGCCCTTGCTGGGAGGAACCTCGTGTGTATACGGTCTGCATACGTGAGATTCTCCCGTGGAGGATGGGACATGACGGAAATTCTTGTGCAAGTGGGTTCGGAGGGCGGGGTTCCTCCCGTGGCCAGGGTGGTGGAGCACCCGGCATGGCCCGTGCTCAAGGATGCCGTGGAGCGGATCCGGCCATGGCAGTCCAAGGACGGGTCGATCGACTTCGACGCCGAGGGCGCGCCCGACCCGGCCGACGCCGAGCTCGCCGTCCGGCAGGTCGCCGACGCGGTCCTGGAGCTCTCCCCGCTGCTCCCGCACGACCAGGCGTACCACGAGGCCCTGGCCAAGGACCTGACCCGGTGGGCCGACAGCGGCTTCCAGGTGCCCGACTTCCTGGACTCGCTGCTCGCCTTCCAGCCGGCGCAGAACCGCCGGGACGGTCTGCAGCACCTGGTCGTCTTCCCGATGTACACGCAGAACGGCAACCCGGACCGCAACCTCGAAGCGGTCGTGCTGCGCATGGTCTGGCCGGACTGGCTGGCCGAACTGGAGCGCACCCGCTACGACAACCCGCTGTTCTGCGGCATCAAGTTCGAGGACTTCACCTCCGGCTACGACACCAACTCGGCCGTGCTGTTCCCGGAGACCATCGCCGTGCGCGAGGCGCCGGAGCGGTTCACCTGGGGCGGCATCTTCTGCGACCGCGAGGCCGCCCGCTTCCGCCGCGTGACCGACGCCGCCGTCGACATCCTGGGCCTGGAGCTGCCCGAGGACGTCGCCGCGATGGTCCACGACCAGAAGCGCTGCGAGGAGGCGTTCGTCCTGTGGGACATGGTCCACGACCGCACCCACAGCCACGGCGACCTGCCCTTCGACCCGTTCATGATCAAGCAGCGCCAGCCGTTCTGGATGTACGGCCTGGAGGAGCTGCGCTGCGACCTCACCGCCTTCAAGGAGGCCGTGAAGCTGGCGGCCGAGGGCGTACCGCAGGCGCGCGACGTCCAGGTCGCGGTCCTCTTCGACCGCATGTTCCGCTTCCCGGTCACCGGCGAGCGCGTGCGCAACTACGACGGCCTCGGCGGCCAGCTCCTCTTCGCCTACCTGCACAAGCACGACGTCGTCCGCTGGACCGACAACAAGCTCACCATCGACTGGGAGCGCGCCCCGCAGGTCACCAACGAGCTGTGCGGCGAGATCGAGCAGCTGTACCGCGACGGCATCGACCGGCCCAAGCTCGTCCACTGGTTCGCCGGGTACGAGCTCGTCTCCACGTACCTCTCCCCGCACCCGGGCTCCAAGTGGGCCAAGGGCCCCGACGCCCTGGACCTGACGCAGCCGCCGCGCAGACTCGTCGATGACGTGCTTCCGGACGAGTTTCCGCTGAGCATGTTCTATGAGGCACTGTCCAAGAAGCTGAAGAACGTGATCGCCTCCACCAAGGGCATCACGGCGGACGGCGCCGAGCGGATCGCCGCGTGAGCGATCGGCAGACCGGGAACACTGCTCAGGAGGCGAAGAACATGGCGGGGAACGGGGCGCTCAGCGGTGCGGTGATCGCGGTGGCCGGCGCGGGCGGGCCGGCGGGCCGGGCGGCGCTGCTCAGGCTGGCCGAGGCGGGAGCGACCGTCATCGGCTCGGACAACGACCCGGAGCGGCTGGCGGAGGCGGTGGACGCGGCGAGCTACGCGACCGGCGGCGCCACCGTCACCGGCGACACCGTCGACCTGCTCGACCTGCAGGCCACCCGCGACTGGGCCGCCCGGATCGAGAAGGACTTCGGCCGCGTCGACGGCCTGGTCCACCTCGTCGGCGGCTGGCGCGGCAGCGAGACCTTCACCAGGACCAGTCTGGACGACTGGGACTTCCTGGAGATGCTGCTGGTGCGCACGGTGCAGCACACGTCCCTCGCCTTCCACGAGGCGCTGCAGCGCAGCGACCGCGGCCGGTACGTGCTGATCAGCGCCGCCGGGGCCACCAAGCCCACCGCGGGCAACGCCGCCTACGCGGCGGGCAAGGCGGCGGCCGAGGCGTGGACGCTGGCCATGGCCGACTACTTCCGCAAGGCCGGGGGTCCCGAGGGTGCGACCTCGGCGGCTGCGATCCTGGTGGTGAAGGCACTGGTGCACGACGCGATGCGCGCCGACCGCCCCAACGCGAAGTTCGCGGGCTTCACCGACGTCAAGGACCTGGCCGAGGCCATCACCGAAGTCTGGGAGAAGCCCGCCGCCGAAGTGAACGGAAAACGTCTGTGGCTCACCGAGAAGCCGTGAACCCGCCGAAGACCGACGCCCGCCGCCACCACGACCCCGAGGTCCGCGGTTTCGCCAGCGACAACTACGCCGGTGCCCACCCGGAGGTGCTCGCCGCCCTGACCCTGGCCAACGGCGGGCATCAGGTCGCCTACGGCGAGGACGCCTACACCGAGAACCTGCAGAGCGTCGTCCGCAGCCACTTCGGGGCCTCGGCCGAGGCGTTCCCGGTCTTCAACGGCACCGGCGCCAACGTCGTCGCGCTCCAGGCGGTCACCGACCGCTGGGGCGCGGTGATCTGCGCCGAGAGCGCGCACATCAACGTCGACGAGTGCGGCGCGCCCGAGCGGGTCGGCGGGCTGAAGCTGCTCACCGTCCCGGCGCCCGACGGCAAGCTCACGCCCGAGCTGATCGACCGGCAGGCATACGGCTGGGACGACGAGCACCGGGCGATGCCGCAGGTCGTGTCGATCGCCCAGGCCACCGAGCTGGGCACGGTCTACACACCGGACGAGATACGCGCCCTGTGCGAGCACGCCCACGCGCACGGCATGAAGGTGCACCTGGACGGCTCCCGGCTGGCCAACGCCGCCGCCACCCTGAACGTCCCGATGCGGACGCTCACCGACGTCGCCGGCGTCGACATCCTGTCCCTGGGCGGCACGAAGAACGGCGCCCTCTTCGGCGAGGCCGTCGTGGTCCTCAACCAGGACGCCGTCAGCCACATGAAGCACCTGCGCAAGCTGTCCATGCAGCTCGCCTCCAAGATGCGGTTCGTGTCCGTGCAGCTGGAGGCCCTGCTCGCCCGGGACCTGTGGCTGCGCAACGCCCGGCACGCCAACGAGATGGCCCAGCGCCTCGCCGAGGGCGTGCGGTCCGTGCACGGCGTGGAGATCCTCTACCCGGTGCAGGCCAACGCGGTCTTCGCGCGCCTGCCCCACGACGTGAGCGAGCGCCTGCAGAAGCGCTTCCGCTTCTACTTCTGGGACGAGGCCGCGGGTGACGTCCGCTGGATGTGCGCGTTCGACACGACCGAGGAGGACGTGGACGCGTTCCTCGCGGCGCTGAAGGAGGAGATGGCCCGTTAGGGCCATCTCCCCTGCGACTACCGTCAGTTGACGAGAATCCGCGCGATGTTGTTGCGCAGGTTCGGGTCGAACTCACGGATGCTCAGCTCCGGGTCGTCGTTGAGGGTCGCCACGGTGGTCTGCGCCCCGCGCACCACCCGGTCGATCCGCAGCGGGATCTCGAAGGTGTAGGACGCCTTGTCGTGCAGGTGGATCGGTGTGCGGCAGTAGTAAGTGGCGGGGGACGCGCCGTCCTCCGCCGGCCGGCACCGGTCCTCCGGCAGGGGGCCGACCGTGGTCCCCTCCGGCGCCCGGAACCGTACGGTGGCCACGGAGGCTCCCGCGCCCAGCGACGCCACCCAGGCCGGGCCGCGGTTGTGGACGGTGATCGCGGCGGTCACGGTGTCACCCGCGGCCCCGCGCACCCTGCTGCCGGTGAGCTGCAGGTCGGCGGTGTTCCGGGCGTCGAGGATGACGGCCTGGTAGTTGTCCTGCGGGTCGATGTCGGGCTCCGACGCCGCCGCCGCCCGGGTCGCCACGGGCCGCAGGTCCAGCTCGGGGCCCGTGCCCCGGGACCACGTCCACTCGCCGCGGGCTGCCTTCAGCGCCTCGTCCGAGTACGGCTGGACGGACTGGTCGAACCGCTCGTACATCGCCTTGCGCCCGACGCCCAGGCGGGTCGTCATCGTGTACCGCTGCCCGGGCGCCACCGCCTCGTCCAGCACGCACAGGGCTCCCGTCCCGGTGGTGTGGTCCCGGTATTCGCAGTTCGCGTGCCGCTCCTCGAAGCGCAGCCCGTACGAGGCGCTGATCCACATCAGGGTGCGCTCGGCGGTGCGGTTGCCGGTGTTGGACACCGTCGCGGGCACGCTCGTCCCGGTGCCCGGCTTCAGGTCGCGCTGGTAGGGGGCCTGGCTGAGGCCGAGGTCCGGCCCGTTGCCCAGGCCGACCCGGGTCTCACCGGCGTGGGAGGTGAACTCCCCGGCGGTGGCCGAATAGCGCACGTACCCGGAGGCGCCGAGGTCCGCTCCGGGCAGCGCCCGCAGCCCGAACGTGGCGGCCGCCACGGTGTCCGTCCCCTCCGTCATCTCCGGGAACGCGCAGACCGCCCTGACCTCCGACTCGGGCGCGCAGTTCGCCGGCCACGACACCAGGGCGAAGGCGGCGACCTCGCTCACGTCGACCGTCAACCGCCCGGCCGGCACGCTGCCGTCCGCGACATCTCTGCTGACCGACACCTCCAGGCTGCGCTCGCGGGCGCTGCCGTCCGCCTCCGCGCCCGGCAGCACCGTCTCGTACGGTGCGCTGATCCACAACTGGTTCTCCACGGCCTGCGCGGGCGCGCCCCCGATTCCCCCGGCCGCGAGGGCGCCGCACGTGACCGCGGCCCCTGCCAGACGTCGTAGGTGCTTCATGTCCCCCTCCTCGTCACCGATCCGTGAACCCGAGACCCGTGGTTCCGGGGAAGGGTTGTGGCGGGGCCGGGGGTTGCGGCGGTGTTCGGCCGTCTTCCGCGGCCGTGCACAGGTATGCGCACGTCTCAACTGTTGATCCCGCGTTCAATGGAGTGGACTGACGAGTCCTGTATGATGCACCATGCTCGCGCTCCCCACCGCACTCCGAGGCCCGACCATGACACTCACGCTCACCGTGTCCGACGACGTCCGCGCGCTCGCGCCCGGTTTCACCCATGTCGCGATCGAGGCGCACGGCCTGGTCAACGGGCCGAGCACGGATGCCGGCGCGCAGCTGCTGGACGACGCCGCCCGTCGGCTCGCGGCCCGGCTGGACGGCCGCGCCCCGCACGAGGACCCGCACATGGCGGCCTGGCGCACGGCCTACACGGCCTTCGGCGCGAAGCCGTCGCGCACCCGCAACTCCGCGGAGGCCCTGGCCAAGCGGGCCCTGACGGACGCCGGCCTGCCCCGCGTCAACCTGCTCGTCGACCTCTACAACGCCGTCAGCGTCGCCCATCTGATCCCGGTCGGCGGCGAGGACCTCGACCGCGTCCAGGGCGGCATGCGCCTGGTGCGGGCCACGGGCGCGGAGGACTTCGTGACCGTCGCGGGCGGCGAGGAGACCGTCGAGCACCCCGAAGCGGGCGAAGTGGTGTGGTGCGACGACGCGGGCGTGACCTGCCGGCGCTGGAACTGGCGCCAGGGGCCGCGCACCCGGCTCACCGAGCGGACGACCTCGGGCATCTTCCTGCTGGAGAGCATGGCCCCGATGCCGGTCGCCGGGGTGACGGCGGCCGCGGCGGAACTGGCCGAGCTGCTGGAGAAGTTCAGTCCGGGCGCGGACATCGAGATCCGCGCCCCCTGGTCCGCCGCCTGAGCCGCCTGAGCCGCGGACGCCCGGGCGTCAGTGCGCCTCGGCCGCCCGCACCTGCTCCGGCGTCGGGGCCGTGCCGCCGAGGTGCGCCGGCATCCACCAGGTGTCGTCCGGGCCCTTGGGGCGTACGGGGTAGGCGCGCTGGGCGGCCTCCAGGAGTTCCTGGACGCGGTCGCGCAGCTGCCGCGTGATCGCGCCCGCGTACTTGTCGCGCGAGGCCTCGATCGCCTCGCCCACCCGGATGGTGACGGGGATGTGGCTGCGCTTGAAGTTGCGCGGCTGGCCCTTCGTCCACAGCCGCTGCGTGCCCCACACCGCCATCGGGATCAGCGGCACCCCGGCCTCCTGCGCCAGGCGCGCGGCGCCCGTCTTGAAGCTCTTGAGCGTGAAGGACGGCGAGATCGTGGCTTCCGGGAAGACCCCGACGATCTCGCCCGACCGCAGCGAGTCCAGGGCGTGTGCGTAGGCGGCCTCGCCCTGCTTGCGGTCCACGGGGATGTGCTTCATCCCGCGCATCAGCGGACCGGAGATCCGGTGCCGGAAGACCGACTCCTTCGCCATGAAGCGCACGAGACGTTTCTGCGGCAGCGCCGCCAGGCCGTTGAAGACGAAGTCCAGGTAACTGATGTGGTTGCTCACCAGCACGGCGCCGCCCGAGCGCGGGATGTTCTCCGAACCCTGACAGTCGATCTTGAGATCCCACACCTTGAACAGCGTGCGGGCGAAACCGACGACGGGACGGTAGACGAGCTCTGCCATGGGCGGTTCGGACCCTTCCTGCTCTGCCTGGGAAGGGATTCCCAGCGGACAAGTTACGCAGCCGTAGGTTTACGGCTTGTCGCAGATGGTGCCCCAAGAACGGCCGGGTAGCCAGTCTCCGTGCCCCCAGCCGGAGAGATTCTCGTCACGTAGCCGCCGATCCCCACCTCGTCCTTTTACGCCCGCATTACTCCGCGCGCACCGTCACGCGCCGCACCAGCAGGTACAACTCGCAGCCCAGGCAGTACCCGAACGCCGCGTTCGGAAAAGCGGCCGCGAGCGCCGCGCCGGCCGCCGCGAGTCCGAGCCACTCGGGGCCCAGGGTGTAGCCCACGAGGCCGAGCCCGGCGAACAGCAGCCCCACCGCCTGGGCGGAACGCGGCGGTTCGGGCGCCTCGAAGGCGGCCGGCGGCCCGAGCCGCGGCCGTACGGCACGGGCGAACAGCCATCCGTACGGCGACCGGCGCACCCCGCCCGCCGCTCCCAGCAGGAACGCCAGCGTCTGCCACGCCAGCAGCCACGCGCCCCCCCGTGATCAGTACCGCCGCCGGCACGACGGTCGTGACGGCCGCGCCGAAGCGCGGCCCTCTTGCGTCGAGGTCCATGGGAACCAAGCATTCCGCAGCCACGCGCCGTTGCGGGAGCGGGAATCTTTGCGGTCTCGTGAACGCTTGCAGCAGATGATGACCGGACTGGTGGTGTGCGTGACGGTGCTCGCGGCGGCGAGCGCCTTCGGAGTGCTGCACAAGCGGCGGAGCGGGAGAGTGCGGGTGCGCGGGCGGGACGAGGACAGGCGGCTCGGTGCGGCGGACCTGGGCGCGGAGCTCGGGAAGAGGGCCACTCTCGTGCAGTTCTCCAGCGCGTTCTGCGCGCCCTGCCGCGCCACCCGGCGGGTTCTCGGAGAGGTCGCCGGTCTGGTTCCGGGCGTGACCCACGTCGAGATCGACGCCGAGGCACAGCTGGAGCTCGTGCGGCGGCTGGACATCCTCAAGACCCCGACCGTGCTGGTCCTGGACGCCGAGGGCCGGGTGGTGCGGCGGGCCGTGGGGCAGCCGCGCAAGGCCGACGTGATCGCGGCGCTGGGGGAGGCGGTGTGAGGGGCATGGCGCCGTCGGTGAGTCATCTCCCACATCAGGAAACGAACTTGACTGCGCCGACCCTTTATCGTCAGTCTGACCCCATGCCTGCGGACCTTCTGACCACGACCGATCTCTTCCGCTCGGTCTTCCGGCGGCACGCCGCGGGCGTCGCCGTCATCACCGCCCGTGGCGACGCCGGTCCGGTGGGCTTCACCGCCACCTCCCTCACCTCCGTCTCCGCCGAGCCGCCCCTGCTCTCCTTCGGCGTCGGCACCAGCGCCTCCAGCTGGCCCGCGATGGCCGAGGCCGGCCACGTCGGCGTCCATGTCCTCGGCGAAGACCAGCAGGAGCTGGCCGCCACCTTCGCCCGCAGCGGAGCCGACCGCTTCGGCGCGCCCACCGCCTGGCGGGAAGGGCCCGAGGGTGTCCCCGTACTGGACGGCGTGCTCGCCTGGCTGGTCGGCCGGGTCGTCGCGCGCGTACCGGCCGGGGACCACCGCATCGTCATCGCCGAGGTCGTGCACGGAGACCTCACCGGCACCGGCCGTCCCCTCCTCTACCACCAGGGACGTTTCCGGCGCCTGGGCGGCTGATCCGGGCCTCTCCCCGGACTGCGTGACCGTCGAGTTCCGGTTACGCTGCGTTGCGAAGGTCACAGTTCAAAGCGCTTGCTTAGCGGGAACGAACTCTGTGTACTGACGAGTAATATTTCGCTCGGAGCGTGGGTCGCCCCGACCGGGATCGGCCGCTTGAGGCGCCTATGCTGCCTGCAAGAGGCAGCCGAGAAATGACGATGCAGTAGGAGAGCCGGCGTGAGCTTGAGGATCGTTGTCACTGTGAAGTACGTGCCCGACGCCACTGGCGACCGGCACTTCGCCGATGACCTGACCGTCGACCGGGACGACGTGGACGGTCTGCTCTCCGAACTCGACGAGTACGCGGTCGAGCAGGCACTGCAGATCTCCGAGAACTCCGACGACGACGTGGAGATCACCGTCCTGACGGTGGGCCCCGAGGACGCCAAGGACGCCCTGCGCAAGGCGCTGTCCATGGGCGCCGACAAGGCGATCCACGTCGAGGACGACGACATCCACGGCACCGACGCCATCGGCACCTCCCTGATCCTGGCCAAGGCGATCGAGAAGGCCGGCTACGACCTGGTCATCTCCGGCATGGCCTCCACCGACGGCACCATGGGCATCGTCCCCGCGCTGCTCGCCGAGCGCCTGGGCGTCCCGCAGGTCACCCTGCTCTCCGAGGTCTCGGTCGAGGACGGCACCGTCAAGGGCCGCCGCGACGGCGACGCCGCCTCCGAGAACCTGGAGGCCTCCCTGCCGGCGGTCGTGTCCGTGACCGACCAGTCGGGCGAGGCGCGTTACCCGTCCTTCAAGGGCATCATGGCGGCCAAGAAGAAGCCGGTGGAGTCCTGGGACCTGTCCGACCTCGACATCGAGGCCGAGGAGGTCGGCCTGGAGGGCGCCTACACGGTCGTCGACGGCGCGACCGAGCGCCCGGCCCGTACCGCGGGCACGATCGTCAAGGACGAGGGCGAGGGCGGCAAGCAGCTCGCTGAGTTCCTCGCGGGCCAGAAGTTCATCTGAGCCCCGCATTCGCCGACCGCCCCTCATCTTTCGCAAGCAGGAGAGAAGAAGTCCCATGGCTGAAGTTCTCGTCTACGTCGACCACGTGGACGGTGCCGTCCGCAAGCCCACCCTGGAGCTGCTGACCCTCGCCCGCCGCATCGGCGACCCCGTCGCCGTCGCGCTGGGCAACGGCGCCGCCGGCACCGCCGCCACCCTCGCCGAGCACGGCGCGGTCAAGGTGCTCACCCACGAGGCCGCCGAATACGCCGACTACCTGGTCGTGCCGAAGGTCGACGCCCTCCAGGCGGCGCACGAGGCCGTCTCCCCGGCCGCCGTGCTGGTCCCCTCCTCCGCCGAGGGCAAGGAGATCGCCGCCCGCCTGGCGCTGCGCCTGGGCTCCGGCATCATCACCGACGCCGTCGACCTGGAGGCCGGCGACGAGGGCCCGGTGGCCACCCAGTCGGTGTTCGCCGCGTCCTTCACCACCAAGTCCCGCGTCTCCAAGGGCACCCCGGTCATCACGGTCAAGCCGAACAGCGCCGCCGTCGAGGCCGCCCCGGCCGCAGGCAGCGTCGAGGCCCTGAACGTGTCCTTCTCCGCTCAGGCCACCGGCACCAAGGTCACCGGCCGTACGCCGCGTGAGTCCACGGGCCGTCCGGAGCTGACCGAGGCCGCGATCGTGGTCTCCGGTGGCCGTGGCGTCAACGGCGCGGAGAACTTCGCGATCATCGAGGCGCTCGCCGACTCCCTCGGCGCGGCCGTCGGTGCCTCGCGCGCCGCGGTGGACGCCGGCTGGTACCCGCACACCAACCAGGTCGGCCAGACCGGCAAGAGCGTGTCGCCGCAGCTGTACATCGCCTCCGGCATCTCCGGCGCGATCCAGCACCGCGCCGGTATGCAGACCTCGAAGACGATCGTGGCGATCAACAAGGACGCCGAGGCCCCGATCTTCGACCTCGTCGACTACGGCGTCGTCGGCGACCTCTTCGACGTCGTCCCGGCCCTGACCGAGGAGATCAAGGCCCGCAAGGGCTGATCGCCTCCCCGGCAGCAGCAGGCCCCCGTGACCGCGCGAACGGTCGCGGGGGCCTCTTGTCATCCCAGGGTCATCGAGGCCTGCACCGGCAGATGGTCGCTCGGGTAGGTCCCGTTCAGGCTGAAGGTGTTCATCCGGGCCCAGTGCGTGGTGACCCCGGGCGTGGTGAGGATCCAGTCGATGCGCCGCCCGCCGGGCCTGGGTCCCCGGTAGCCGTGGTACGTCCCGTACGCGGGGCCCCGCGAGGCCGCCGTGTCCCAGGCGTCCACCAGTGGGATGTCCAGCATGAGGTCGTACACCCGGTTGTGGTGGGCGTCCGCGTTGAAGTCCCCGGTGACGATGACCGGCAACGACCGGTCCCACTGGGCGATCGTCTCGCCGATGAGCCCCGCGGAGCGCTCCCGGGCGTACTGGCTGACGCTGTCCAGGTGGGTGTTGAGGACGTAGAACTCCCGTCCGTCGCGGGCGAGATCGGCGAAACGGACCCAGGTGACCATGCGCAGCCAGTCCGCGCCCCAGGTGTTCGAGGCGATCGTGTACGGGGTGCCGGACAGCCAGAAGTGATCGAACTCGACCGGGTCGAGTCTGTGTGTGTCGTAGAAGATCGCCATGAACTCGTCCTTGCTGCCGCCCCCGCGTCCGACGCCGATCCAGTCGTAGTGCTCGCCCAGATCCGTCCGGATCGCGCGCACCTGCCGGTAGAGCCCTTCCTGGGTGCCGATGACGTGCGGTCGCTCGCGGCGCAGCAGTTCCCGCATCACCGGCCGGCGCACGGACCAGCGCGGTGTCTCGTCGACGACGGTCCCGAAGCGCACGTTGAACGTCATGACGTTCAGTGCGCCCGCGTGCTCGCCGGCGGTGGCGGGCCGGGTGGGCCCCGCGGTGGTGAGCAGCGGTCCCGCGACGGCGGCGGCCGCCGCTGCCTTGAGCCCGTGGCGGCGCGTCACTCGGGCCTCGTTCGGCACGTGATCTCCCTCCCCTTGCACGTCAGGATGAAGCCTGCCTGCTCAATACGGAAGTTGAGGGCGGGTCTGCAGCGATCGAGGGGGAAGGATGGGGAATCCCACGTCAGGGCGGTGTTGACCAGGCCGAAGGTCGGCCGATAACTTCGCTCTACGGATTATTGATTCCGTACAGCGGAATACAGGAGGATCGCGGAATGGGTCAGGGCCAGCAGGAGAAGGTGGCGACGAGCCTCGCGGGCGCCGTCAGCGAGGAGATCAGCGCCTCCCTCGCCCCGGTCGACGCCGAACTGGAGCGCCGCTACCCCGGAGACCCCGGCACCCGCCAGCCCGTCCACACCGTCTACGTGCCCGGCGACGCCTTCGCCGCCGACACGATCCGCTCCTGGGGCGACCGGGCCCTGGCCGCCCTGGACGAACACGCACCCGACGCCGCTGCCTTCGCCGCCGTCCTCGGCCTGCCCGGGGAACTCGCCGAGCCCGTCCACGCGCGCGTGCGGGCGAAGCTGGAGCGCGAGCCGATCGAGGACCTGCGCGTCGACTTCGAGGACGGCTACGGCGGCCGCCCCGACGCCGAGGAGGACGAGGCCGCCGCCCGCGCCGCCCGGATCGTCGCCGAGGCGTATGCCGAGGGCACCGCGGCGCCCTACATGGGCATCCGCATGAAGTGCATGGAAGCGCCCGTGCGCGCCCGGGGCATCCGCACCCTCGACATCTTCCTCACCGGCCTGATGGAGGCCGGTGGCCTGCCCGCGGGCCTGGTCCTCACCCTGCCCAAGGTGACCTACGCCGAGCAGGTCACCGCCATGGCCCGGCTGCTGGACGCCTTCGAGGAGACCCACGGCCTCGAACCCGGCCGGATCGGCTTCGAGATCCAGATCGAGACCAGCCAGTCCATCCTCGCCGCCGACGGCACCGCCACCGTCGCCCGCATGATCCAGGCCGCCGAGGGCCGCGCCACCGGACTGCACTACGGCACCTTCGACTACAGCGCCTGCCTCGGCGTCTCCGCCGCCCACCAGGCGAGCGACCACCCCGCCGCCGACCACGCCAAGGCCGTCATGCAGGTCGCCGCGGCCGGGACGGGTGTCCGCGTCTCGGACGGCTCCACCAACGTCCTGCCGGTCGGCCCCACCGAGAAGGTGCACGTCGCCTGGCGCCTGCACTACGGCCTCACCCGCCGCGCCCTGACCCGCGCCTACTACCAGGGCTGGGACATGCACCCCGGCCACCTCCCCACCCGGTATGCGGCCGTCTTCGCCTTCTACCGCGAGGGCTTCGAACAGGCCGCCGCCCGCCTCACCCGCTACGCCAACCGCACCGCCGGCGACGTCATGGACGAACCCGCCACCGCCAAGGCCCTCAGCGGCTACCTGCTGCGCGGCCTGGACTGCGGCGCCCTCGACATCGGCGAGGTCGCCCGGCTCACCGGCCTGACCCGGACCGACCTGGAGAGCTTCGCGACACCCCGCCGAGGCGACCTGACCGCGTCCGCCTGAAGGGTCCGCCGGCCGGCCCGTACC
Source organism: Streptomyces sp. NPDC094143 (assembly GCF_040303825.1). Taxonomy (NCBI): domain Bacteria; kingdom Bacillati; phylum Actinomycetota; class Actinomycetes; order Kitasatosporales; family Streptomycetaceae; genus Streptomyces; species Streptomyces sp. NPDC094143. The sequence continues at coordinate 91,966 of NZ_JBEOTZ010000028.1, read as the reverse complement.
GGCCCGGTCACAGCCCGCACCACAACGCTGTCGCCGTCACCGCGGCCCCGTAGTCTGTGCGCCACATACGGACGCGTCAGCGGATCCGGTGGGCTCGAGGGAACGGGGCAGCGGTGTCGACGGGGGAGTACGGGCAGGCGGACGGGACCGGCCGGCTGCTGGCGGGCAGGTACCGCGTCACGGCCCAGCTGGGGCGCGGCGGCATGGGCGTCGTCTGGAAGGCCGTCGACGAGGTCCTCGGCCGCGAGGTCGCCGTCAAGGAACTGCGCACCTACACCGACGCGCCCGGTCCCGAACTGGCCGGTCTGCAGCTGCGCATGCAGCGCGAGGCGCGGGCGGCGGCCCGGGTCCGTCACCCCGGCGTCATCGCCGTGCACGACATCGCCGAGGTCGACGGGCGCCCGCTCATCGTCATGGAACTGGTCGACGGACCGTCACTGGACGACGTCCTGCGCGACCGCGGCACGCTGGACCCGCACGAGGCCGCAGGGATCGGCGCGAAGGTCATGGAGGCGCTGGCCGCCGCCCACCGGGTGGGCGTCCTGCACCGGGACGTGAAGCCCGGCAACATCCTGCTCGACCACTCCGGCCGGGTCGTCCTCACGGACTTCGGCATCGCCACCATGGACGACCCGGGCGACGGCTCGGCCACGCACCTGACCCGCAGCGGCGAACTCGTCGGCTCCCTGGACTACCTGGCCCCCGAGCGGGCCCAGGGCGCCGAGCCGGGCCCCGCCTGCGACGTCTGGGCCCTGGGCGCAACGCTGTACGCGGCCGTCGAGGGCGCCTCGCCGTTCCGCCGCACCTCCACGTTCTCCACGCTCACCGCGATCGTCACCGAGCCGCTGCCCGAGCCCCGCCGCGCCGGCCCGCTCGCCCCGGTGCTGCAGCGCCTGCTGGACAAGCGTCCCGAGGCCCGCCCCGAGGCCGGCCAGGCCCGCGAACTGCTCCGGGCGGTGGCGGAGTCGGGCGGCACGGACACGCCGACGTCGACCCTGCGCGGCCCGGCGGCCACGCCCCCGCGCCCGGAGACCGAGCGCAGTGTGCCGTCGGTGCCGCCGGGGTTCGGACCGCCGCAGCAGCCGCTCCAGGGCGCCGCCGCGCCACAGGAGAGCCGGGACACGGGATTCGGCCCGCCCTCCGGGGCGTCCGGTACCGGGGGCACGGCGGGCCAGGACGCGCCCGGCAGTCGCCCGCAGGGTCCCAGCGCCGGTTTCCCGGGCGCCGGCCCGCAGGATCCGGGCACCGGCTTCCCGGGCGCCCCCGGCACCGGTGCGCAGGCGTCGGGTCCGCACGGCCCGGGCGCCGGCACGCAGGGTTTCGGTCCGGGCGAGGTGAGCGGCACCGCCCCGACCGGCCCGGTGAGCCCTCACCCCACCGCCCGCCGCAAGAAGACCCGCGCCCTCCTCGCCGCCGCGGCCGTCGCCGTCGTCCTCGCGGTGGCCGGCACCACGGTCGCCCTGCTCGGGAAGGGGGACGGCTCGGCACCGGACGCACGGCCCGACGTCGCCGGAGCCGCGGCCTCCGAACCCGGTCGCACCGACGACGGCTCGAACGCCCCGAGGCCCACACGGCAGGGAGACGGGAAAGACGGGAAGGCAGACGGCAAGGGCGAGGACCCGTCCGCGAAGCCCGGGGACGAGAACACGCCCGAGCCCTCCGGCCGGCCCTCCACCTCGGCCCCCGCCAAGTCCTCCGGAGGCGGCTTTGGAACCGGCGGTACGACCGGCGGCGGTACGAGCACCCCGGCCCCGGCCTGCCACGCCATCGGCGGCGGCAAGTACGACTGCCAGGTCTGGAAGACCGCCGACTCCTACACGGCCTCCGGCACCAAGGTGGGCATCCTCAACGCCGGCACCAACTACTTCTACTGCCAGCAGAACCTGGGCCGCCGCGAGACGTACGGCGAGTGGACCAACGTCTGGTGGGCGAAGACCGACGACGACAGCGGCAACACGGACGTCTGGGTCAGCGACGTCTACGTCAGGGGCGGTGACAACGACGGGCCCGTCCCCGGGCTCCCGCTCTGCTGACGGCGCACCGCGGCCGCCGCGTACCGCTCAAGACCGGAGGCCGTCACCAGTTTCTCCTCGACGAACAGCCGGGTGCCCCGCTCGCACAGCCGCCGGTCGGCGCGGGCCTGTGCGCAGAACTCCTCGGGCACCACCCCGAACAGCTCCCGCAGCCGCGGCAGCGCGACGAGCAGTTCGGTGAGCAGCTGGCGCTGACCGGGGTGGGTGCGCGGCACGCCCGTGCCGTCGTGCAGGACGCCGTGCCGGTTGACGTAGGCGTACGCGCCGGGCAGCCGCGTACCGTCCGCCAGGTCGACCCGTAGGTCGGGTGCGGGCAGCCAGGCCCGGTCGAAGTTGCCGCCCGGCACCGGTACACCCTCGCTCGCGTCGATCACCGCGAGCTGCTCGGCGTCCAGCCAGAGCACGAACAACGCGCGCACGGTGTCCGGGGCGCCGACCGGCGACGCCGACACGTAGCCCATGCGGCTCACATGCGCGGAGACCCCGGCGTCGACGCCGGTCACCCGGGCCTGCACCATCGGCAGCGGCGTGCTGATACCGAACTCGCGCATCTTGTGCCGCAACTGGCCCGGGGAGCCGTTGGAGCCGATGGCGAGGACGGGCGTGCGGTCGTCGTACACCAGCCGCTCGGGCGGCAGGAAGCGGTCCCCGTCGAGGATCCCCGAGCCGGCGGGCCACGCGCCCGGATACAGCAGGGGATGCCGGCGCGGCGCGTCGGCGAGGCCGAGGGCTCGCAGCGTCCGTTCCACGGGGCGGGGCATGGCCGCTCAGTCCGCCGGGGGGATCTCGCCCGAGCCGCGGGTGATCAGACGGGTCGGCAGTTCGATGCGCTCGGGGCTGAGCAGGCTGCCGTCCAGCTGCCGGAAGAGACGTTCCGCCGCGGTGCGGCCGATGTCCGCCGCGTCCTGGGCGACGACCGTGACGCCCGGCTGCAGCAGGTCGGCCAGCTCGATGTCGTCGAAGCCGACGAGGGCGACCCGCCGGGTCTGCTCGGCGAGCACCCGGATCACGGTGACCGTCACCCGGTTGTTGCCCGCGAAGATCGCGGTGACCGGGTCCGGCCCCGACAGCATCTCCTCGGCGGCCCTGCGCACCCGCTCGGGGTCGGTGACCCCGAGGGACATCCAGGAGTCCGCCACCGGTATGCCCGCGTCCTCCATCGCGGCCCGGTAGCCGCGCAGCCGCTCGGCGGCGGTGTGGATGCGGGGCATGTCACCGACGAAACCGATCCGGCGGTGCCCGTGCGCGATGAGATGGGCCACGCCGTCGCGGGCGCCGCCGAAGTTGTCCGACAGCACCACGTCGGCGTCGATGTGCCCGGCCGGCCGGTCCACGAACACCGTGGCCACGCCCGCCTTGAGCTCCGGTTCCAGATACCGGTGGTCGTCCCCGGCAGGGATGACCACCAGCCCGTCCACCCGCCGGGCGCACAGGGCCAGCACCAGTTCCTGCTCGCGCTCCGGGTCCTCCGCGCTGGAGCCGTTGATCAGCAGGGCGCCGTGTGCGCGGGCCACCTCCTCGACCGACCGGCTCAGCGGTCCGTAGAACGGGTCCGCGAGGTCCTCCAGGACCAGGCCGATGCTCGCCGTGCGGCCCTTGCGCAGCACCCGCGCGCTGTCGTTGCGGCGGAAACCGAGCGCGTCGATCGCCTCCTGGACCCGTCGCTCCGTCTCCGGCGTGACCCCCGGCTCTCCGTTCACGACCCGCGAGACCGTCTTGAGGCCGACCCCGGCACGGGCGGCGACGTCCTTCATCGTCGGACGGTTGCCGTAGCGCGTTGCGGATCGGAGGTGCGTCTGGGGCACGGTGCGGTGTCCTGTCCTGTCGTCCACGGGGATGCGTCGGTCCTGGGTCTGTATGAGGATGTGGCGTCGAGCATAGAGCCTGGACAACGTTGTCAGGCTCGGGGGAGACTGTCCACCGCGAACTCCGGACCGGCGCACCGCCGCAGGGCCGGTCCGCGCTTTGCCCTGCCCGATGGCTATTCTCGGCGTTTTTCTCATGGTTGACGGGGAGATCCGACACTGATGCACACCGACCTCGTGGCCGCGCTCGACATCGGCGGCACCAAGATCGCCGGCGCTCTGGTGGACGGCCAGGGCCGGATCCTGGCACGCGCCCAGCGGCCGACGCCCGCCCGGGAGGACGGCGACACCGTGATGCGGGCGGTGGAGCAGGTGCTCGGCGAGCTCGGCGCGTCGCCGCTGTGGCCGCGCGCCACGGCCGTCGGGATCGGCAGCGCCGGGCCCGTGGACGCCTCGGCGGGGACGGTCAGCCCGGTGAACGTGCCCGGCTGGCGCGACTACCCGCTCGTCGCCCGGGTCCGGGCCGCGACCGGGGACCTGCCCGTGGAGCTGATCGGCGACGGTGTGGCGATCACGGCGGCGGAGCACTGGCAGGGCGCCGCCCGCGGCCACGACAACGCCCTGTGCATGGTGGTCTCCACCGGCGTCGGCGGCGGTCTGGTGCTCGGCGGGCGGCTGCACGCCGGGCCCACCGGCAACGCCGGGCACATCGGCCACATCAGCGTCGACCTCGACGGCGACCTGTGCCCCTGCGGCTCGCACGGCTGCGTGGAGCGCATCGCCAGCGGCCCCAACATCGCCCGCCGCGCCCTGGACAACGGCTGGCGGCCCGGCCCGGACGGGGACACCTCCGCCGCCGCGGTGGCCGCCGCCGCCCGGTCCGGCGACCCGGTCGCCGTCGCCTCCTTCGAGCGGGCCGCCCAGGCCCTGGCCGCCGGGATCGCCGCCACCGCCACCCTCGTGGAGATCGACATCGTCGTGATCGGCGGGGGAGTGGGCAAGGCGGGCGACATCCTCTTCACGCCCCTGCGCGAGGCCCTGCGCACCTACGCGACCCTGTCCTTCGTCCAGCACCTCACCGTGGCACCGGCCCAGATGGGCACGGACGCGGGCCTGGTGGGGGCGGCGGCGGCCGTGCTGACCCGGCGGACGGACCCGGCGGCCGCGGGGGTCTGACTGCCGGCAGGAACGTTCAGGCAGAGGGGTGCGGCGTTCCCCGCACCCCACCGCTCCCTGATCCGGAGGGGACCCCTCCGAACGGCGCGGCATCCGGCCCCGCGTGAGTCTCCTTGTGGTCTTCTCCGGGCTCGTCCTCATGACCGGATGGGCGGCGGCCCCGGCCGCACCGGCCTTCGCCGCGGTCGCGCCGGTGCGCGACCGGCGCCTCGACCGGACACCCGCCGGGACGGGACCCGCCCGGCGGGACCCGCCGGGACGGGACCCGCCGGGACGGGACCCGCCGGGACGGGACCCGCCGGGACGGGACCCGCCGGGACGGGACCCGCCGGGACGGGACCCCCGCGGCCCGGCTGCTGGGACCGGCGCCCGCCTGCCTGCGCCTTCTGACAGGGCGCTCGCCGTGGCGGCCGTCCCGGCCGACCTCCGGCTCGTGTCGGCGGTGGTCGTGTTCGGGGCGGACGGGGTCTTCACCGAGGAGTGGACGGGACAGCCCGGCATGGTCGATCCCGCCGGGCGCGGACACCAGACCGCGGTGGAGAGCGTGCCGCGGAGGTGGCGTGGTGAAGCGCCGGAGCGGCGGTCCTCGCCCGGTGCCGGCTCACCGCGGGTGGGCACCTGCCGCGCGTGGCATGGTGGCTCGGCACCTTCGACATCGACCGCGCCTGCTGCGGGCCGGCCCGCAGCAGGGCCGGCCGCTCTGTCCCTGAATTCGACCGCATGTCCGTGCGATGTGGCACGATCGCGCATGTGAGCAGCAGCAGACCCGCCTCGGCCCAGCGGCTGAGCGATCTCGCCCGGCTGCGCCGGGTCAAGGACCGGATCGACCGGGAGTACGCGCAGCCGCTGGACGTCGAGGCGCTGGCACGGGGGGTGCACATGTCGGCCGGACATCTCAGCCGCGCGTTCCGTCAGGCGTACGGCGAGTCGCCGTACAGCTACCTCATGACGCGCCGTATCGAGCGCGCGATGGCGCTGCTGCGCCGCGGCGACCTCAGCGTCACACAGGTGTGCTTCGAGGTCGGCTGCTCGTCGCTGGGCACCTTCAGCACCCGCTTCACCGAGCTGGTCGGCATGCCCCCCAGCGCCTATCGGCGGGAGGCGGCGCGAGCGACCGCCGGGATCCCGTCGTGCGTCGCCAAGCAGGTCACCAGACCGGTCAGGAATCGAGAAGCGCCCACCACGAGCCGAAACTAGCGTGAGGGCCATGGACCTCAACATTCACGCCAGCTTCCTGCCGCACGACGACCCGGACGCCGCCCTGGCGTTCTACCGCGACACCCTCGGCTTCGAAGTCCGCAACGACGTCGGGTACGAGGGCATGCGCTGGATCACGGTCGGCCCCGCCGGCCAGCCCGGCACCAGCATCGTGCTGCACCCGCCGGCCGCCGACCCGGGCATCACCGACGACGAGCGCCGCACCATCACCGAGATGATGGCCAAGGGCACCTACGCCAGCATCGTGCTGTCCACCACCGACGTCGACGGCGTCTTCGAGCGGCTGCAGGCGGGCGACGCCGAGGTGGTGCAGGAACCGGTGGACCAGCCCTACGGCGTCCGCGACTGCGCCTTCCGCGACCCCGCGGGCAACATGGTCCGCATCCAGCAGCTCAAGGGGCAGTAGCAGCCCCCGCAGTACCCACCCCGCGCCGCGCCCCGAGGGGTGCGGCGCGGGGACGAGACCGTCCGAGCGCGGCAGCCCCGCCCGACAGATGGAGCCACCATGAGCAAGGCCACGACGACGGACAGACGATCGCCCGGGCCGCACCTCGCCGACAGCCATGACGTGATCCGCGTGCACGGCGTGCGCGAGAACAACCTCAAGGACGTCAGCATCGAGATCCCCAAGCGCCGGCTGACGGTCTTCACCGGTGTCTCCGGCTCGGGCAAGAGCTCACTGGTGTTCGACACGATCGCGGCCGAGTCGCAGCGGCTGATCAACGAGACCTACAGCGCCTTTTTGCAGGGCTTCATGCCCAACCGGGCCCGGCCCGAGGTCGACGTGCTGGACGGCCTCACCACCGCGATCGCCGTCGACCAGCAGCGCATGGGCGGCGACCCCCGCTCCACGGTCGGCACCGCCACCGACGCCAACGCCATGCTGCGCATCCTGTTCAGCCGGCTCGCCGAGCCGCACATCGGCCCGCCCAGCGCCTACTCCTTCAACACCGCCTCGGTCAGCGCGAGCGGCGGCATCCGCGTCGACCGCGGAGCGGAGAAGACCAGGACGGTCAAGGCGACCTTCTCCCGCACCGGCGGCATGTGCACCCGCTGCGAGGGCCGCGGCAAGGTCTCCGACATCGACCTGACCCAGCTCTACGACGACTCCAAGTCGATCGCCGAGGGCGCGTTCACCATCCCCGGCTGGAAGTCCGACAACGTCTGGACCGTCGGCCTCTACGCCCAGTCCGGCTTCCTCGACCCGAACAAGCCGATCCGCCGGTTCACCAAGAAGGAGATGCAGGACTTCCTCTACGGCGAGCCGACCAAGGTCAAGGTCAACGGAGTCAACCTCACCTACGAGGGCCTGATCCCCAAGATCCAGAAGTCGTTCCTGTCCAAGGACAAGGAGGCGATGCAGCCGCACATCCGGGCGTTCGTGGAGCGGGCGGTCACCTTCACCACCTGCCCCGAGTGCGACGGCACGCGGCTGACCGAGGCGGCCCGTTCGTCGCGGATCGGCAAGGTCAGCATCGCCGACGCCTGCGCCATGGAGATCCGGGACCTGGCGGAGTGGGTGCGGAGTCTGACGGAGCCGTCGGTGGCACCGCTGCTCACCGCGTTGCAGGGCACCCTCGACTCCTTCGTGGAGATCGGCCTCGGCTACCTCTCGCTCGACCGGCCGGCGGGCACGCTCTCGGGCGGTGAGGCGCAGCGGGTGAAGATGATCCGCCACCTCGGCTCCTCCCTCACGGACGTCACCTACGTCTTCGACGAGCCCACCATCGGCCTCCACCCGCACGACATCCAGCGCATGAACGACCTGCTGCTGCGGCTGCGGGACAAGGGCAACACGGTCCTCGTCGTGGAGCACAAGCCGGAGACCATCGCGATCGCCGACCACGTCGTCGACCTGGGTCCCGGCGCCGGGACGGCCGGCGGCACCGTCTGCTTCGAGGGCACGGTCGAGAGGCTGCGCGCAGCCGACACCGTCACCGGACGGCATCTCGACGACCGGGCGCGGCTCAAGGAGACGGTCCGCGAGCCCACCGGCGCGCTGGAGATCCGGGGCGCCTCGGCCAACAATCTCCAGGACGTCGACGTCGACATCCCCCTCGGGGTGCTCACCGTGGTGACCGGTGTGGCCGGCTCGGGCAAGAGCTCGCTGCTGCACGGCTCGATCCCGGCCGACGCGGGTGTGATCTCCGTGGACCAGAGCCCGATCAAGGGCTCGCGCCGCAGCAACCCGGCGACGTACACCGGGCTCGCCGATCCGATCCGCAAGGCCTTCGCCAAGGCCAACGGTGTGAAGCCGGCCTTGTTCAGCGCCAACTCCGAGGGCGCCTGCCCCACCTGCAACGGCGCCGGCGTCATCTACGTCGACCTCGGCATGATGGCCGGCGTCGACACCCCCTGCGAGGACTGCGAGGGCAAGCGGTTCCAGGCCTCCGTGCTGGAGTACCGGCTCGGCGGCCGCGACATCAGCGAGGTGCTCGCGATGTCGGTGACCGAGGCGGAGGAGTTCTTCGGCACGGGCGAGGCCCGCACCCCGGCCGCGCACCGCATCCTGGAGCGGCTCGCCGATGTCGGGCTGGGCTACCTCACCCTCGGCCAGCCGCTCACCACGCTGTCCGGCGGCGAGCGGCAGCGGCTGAAGCTGGCCACGCACATGGCCGACAAGGGTGGCGTCTACGTGCTCGACGAGCCGACCACCGGCCTGCACCTCGCGGACGTGGAGCAGCTGCTCGGCCTGCTGGACCGGCTCGTCGACGCGGGCAAGTCGGTGATCGTGATCGAGCACCACCAGGCGGTCATGGCACACGCCGACTGGATCATCGACCTCGGCCCCGGTGCCGGTCACGACGGCGGCCGCATCGTCTTCGAGGGCACCCCGGCCGACCTGATCGCGGACCGCTCCACGCTGACAGGGCAGCACCTGGCGACGTACGTGGGCGCCTGACACGACCCACGCAGAAGGCCGATGGCCCGCTCCGCGGCTGCTCGGAGAGCCCTGGCCGGGACATGCCGTCCCGCCGGGGCTCTCCACCGCTTCCGGCAGCCCCCGGGCCGGTCGCGGCTCCTGGGTCTCCGGCAGGGCGGCCTGGCCCGATCCCACAGCCCGTTCCGCCGCGGGCATCGAGCCGCGGCTCCTGGCCTGGCCGAACGGCCTCCTCCGTGGGGCGTCCGATGCTGTCCTCGCGCCGTGCGGCTGCGTCCGGTCCCTGGCCGGACGGCTCGTCCCGCCGGGGTTGTCCGTCGCCTTCCGGGGGTGCTCGCCGGTCGTGGCTGCTCGGTATCCGGTGGGGCGGCCCGGCCCGACCCCGTCCCGCAGCCCGGGACGCCCCGGTCGTCGGGTCGGCCGAACGGACGCCTCCGGGGGGCGGCCCGGGCCGCCCCCGCGCAGGGTGGTGGCATGGCGTCCGTGAAACCCGTCGTGGTCTACCCGCCCGCCGCGGACGGCGGCCGGCGGGTCCGTGTGGACGACCAGTTCCTCGGCATCGCCTACGGGCTGCTGGACGTCGCCGAGTTCCTGCGGCGCGCGGGGATCGAGGACGCCGACGAGGCGTACGTGACGGCGTCGGGGCTGATCGAGTGGCGCGGCGGCGGCCCGGACAGCTGGGGCGGCGGCTCCGAGGACGACCTCGCGTGAGGCCCCGCTTCGCCCGGTCGTACGCGCCCGCGTGACCCCGGAGCGGGTCCGGGCGTTGTGCCGGGCATGAAGAAGCGCAGCATGCTCGCCATCGCCTCCCTCGCCACCGGCTTCGTCGTCGCGGCGGTCACCCCGTCGCACGCCCTCACGGAGAACCTGGGCACCCTCAGCGTGGACGACACCCTCAAGACGCTCGACGAGACCGTCGCCAAGGACAGCCTGTCCCTGGACCGGGAGGACGGCAGCGAGAAGAACGAGAAGGGCTGACGAGCCGCCCGGCCCCGGCCGACGGCGCCGGCGCTCCCGCACGCGGGGGCGCCGGCGCCGTCGTCATGCGCCCTCAACTGGGGCTGGTTTCCGTGGCAGGGTGGAGCGGGCAAGCCTCAGGGGGCCAACAGAAGAGGGGGACCTGTGACCGTCGTCTGGATCAACGGCGCGTTCGGTGCGGGAAAGACCACCACCGCACAGGAACTGATCGAACTGATCCCGAACAGCACGCTCTTCGACCCCGAGGTCATCGGCGGAGCGCTCCGGTACCTGCTGCCGCCGAAACACCTCGCCGAGGTCGGCGACTTCCAGGAGCTGCCGATCTGGCGCCGGCTCGTGATCGACACCGCCGCCGCGATGCTCGCGGAGCTCGGCGGGACCCTCGTGGTCCCCATGACCCTGCTGCGCCAGGAGTACCGGGACGAGATCTTCGGCGGACTGGCCGCGCGCAGGATCGCCGTCAGCCACATCCTGCTCGCCCCGGCCGAAACGATACTGCGGAAGCGTATAGCGGGCCGTGAGATACCGCCCGACCTGCCCGACGGCGAGCTGCGCATACGCCGGTGGTCCTTCGACCACATCGAGCCCTACCGCGCCGCCCTCGCCTCCTGGCTCACCGCCGACGCCCATCCCGTCGACACCAGCCACCTGACCCCGTACCAGGCCGCCGCCCGCATCGCCGAGGCCCTGAACAGCGGCTCCGTGCCCGTCTGCGACATCGTCCAGACGCCCGAGCCCACCGCCGAGACACTCGCCGCCGGTGTGCTCCTCTTCGACGAACAGGACCGCGTACTCCTCGTCGATCCCACCTACAAGGCCGGCTGGGAGTTCCCCGGCGGCGTCGTCGAACCCGGTGAGGCGCCCGCCCGCGCCGGGATGCGCGAGGTCACCGAGGAGACCGGCATCCGCCTCGACGAGGTGCCCGGCCTGCTCGTCGTCGACTGGGAACGCCCCGTACCGCCCGGTTTCGGCGGACTGCGCCTGCTCTTCGACGGCGGCCGGCTCGACTCCGCGGAGGCCGGCGAGATGCTGCTGCCCGGGCCGGAGCTGCGCGACTGGCGGTTCGTCACCGAGGAGGAGGCCGCCGAACTGCTGCCGCCCGTGCGCTACGAGCGACTGCGCTGGGCCCTGCGGGCACGCGAGCGCGGAGCGGCGTTCTACCTGGAGGCCGGCGTCCCGGTCGGCTGACCCTCCGCATCCCGAGCCCACGCCCTTTACCCGGCCCGGGGGATTCCGAGGGGAAAGCGAGAGGAAACGCCGCCGGAGACACTCCTAAGCGATTCCCAAGGAATCTCCCGCACTCCGTCACGCCGCGGGCAATCACATTCCCCGCTCTCGTCAACACTTCTCCAGGACCGCAAACGATCCCTTTTCCGGCCCCTGCGCGGCTTGACCGGACTCGCACGCCATTGCGAAAGTCCGCAGAGTCTCACGGCGGAAGTAATGACCGCCACCCAATTTCCTTGCCCCAGGGGCAGATCCGGGATGTCCGTACGATGACCACGCAACACCAGCCGGTCGGCACCGGCGGCGGCACCGCGCTGCCGGCCGAGCCGTCGACGCAGGACCCCAGACCCGGCGGCACGGTCGTCGCCGGCCGCTCACCCGCCCGGATGGCCTGGAAGCGCATCAGGCGGGACAAGGTCACCCTGGCCGCCCTGGTGGCCACCCTCCTGTTCATCGCCGTCGCCCTGCTCGCGCCGGTCCTCACCGCCGTGACCGGCTGGGGGCCGATCACCCCCGACAACAGGGCGATCAACCCGGACACGGGCAACTTCCCCTACGGTTCCCTGGGCGGCATCAGCGCCCAGCACCCGCTCGGTGTCGAACCGGGCACGGGCTACGATCTGTTCGCCCGGGTCGTCTACGGCCTGCGCACCTCCCTCTACGTGGGATTCGCCTCCGCCGTGCTGTCCACCGCCGTCGGAGTCGTGGCCGGTCTCGCGGCCCGTTATTTCGGCGGCTGGGTCGACTCGCTGCTGTCACGGGTCATGGACGTCATGCTGGCGTTCCCGACCTCATTCGACGCCTCCTGGCAGCGGCCCTGATCATGCTGGTGATCACCACGATCACCTTCTTCATCTTCTTCGCGCTGCCGTCCGACCCCGCGCTCCTGGCCTGCGGGAAGACCTGCTCGCCCTCCCGCCTCGCGGAGATCAAGCACTCGCTGGGCCTGGACCAGAGCTACCTGACCCAGTACTGGGAGTTCCTCAAGGGGCTGTTCGCCGGGCGCGACTTCGGCGACCAGAGCGTGCGCATCCACTGCGGAGCGCCCTGCCTCGGCGTCTCCTTCCAGACCGACACCCCCGTGCTGACCACCCTGCTGTCGGACTTCCCCGCGGACCTCTCCCTCGGCCTCGGCGCCGCCGTGGCGTTCCTGGTCCTGGGCGTCGGCCTCGGCACCGTCGCGGCGGTGCGCCGGGGCAGGGCCGCCGACAAGGCGGCGGTCGGACTGGCCCTTGTCGGCGTGTCCGTGCAGATCTACTTCATCGGTCTGCTCCTGCTGTACGTCTTCGTCGACAAGTTCCAGATCCTGCCCGCCTCCGGCTACACCCCGATCACCGAGGACCCGGCCGGCTGGTTCCAGGGGCTGATCCTGCCGTGGACCACCCTGGTCATCGTCTACCTCGCGATGTACACCCGCCTCACCCGCTCCTCCATGCTGGAGGTCTTCGCCGAGGACTACATGCGCACCGCCCGGGCCAAGGGCCTGCCCGCGGCCACCGTCGTCCTCAAGCACGGGCTGCGGGCCGCCATCACCCCCGTCATCACCATCTTCGGCATGGACGTCGGCTCCCTGATCGGCGGCTCCGCTGTCATCACCGAGTCGGTGTTCGGCATCAACGGCATCGGCAAGCTCGCGGTCGACTCCGTGCAGAACTCCGACCTGCCCGTCATCCTCGGCACCACGCTCTTCGCCGCGACGTTCGTCGTCCTCGCCAACGTGGTCGTCGACCTGGTGTACGGCCTCGTCGACCCGCGCGTACGCCTCGCCTGAGCCCTTCCTCGTCCTTAGGAACACCCGTGTCCGTTCAGACCTCACCGCGGCGCCCGGACCTCGCGCCCCGCCCCGCACCCTTCCTCGACGTACGCGACCTGAAGGTGCACTTCCCGACCGAGGACGGCCTCGTCAGGTCCGTCGACGGAGTCTCCTTCACCCTGGACAAGGGCCGCACCCTCGGCATCGTCGGCGAGTCCGGCTCCGGCAAGTCGGTGACCTCACTGGCCCTTCTCGGACTGCACAAGGGCACCCGCGCCCAGGTCGGCGGCGAGATCTGGCTGGAGGGCAGGGAACTCGTCGGCCTGCCCGAGGCCGAGATGCGCGCCCTGCGCGGCCGCACCGTCTCCATGATCTTCCAGGACCCGCTGTCCGCGCTGCACCCCTTCCTCACCGTCGGCTCCCAGATCGCCGAGGCCTACCGCGTCCACCACAGGGTCTCCAGGAAGGAGGCCAGGGACCGCGCGGTGGAGATGCTGAAGCGGGTCGGCATCCCGCAACCCGAACGCCGGGCCGGGGACTACCCCCACCAGTTCTCCGGCGGCATGCGCCAGCGCGCCATGATCGCCATGTCCCTGGTCTGCGACCCCGCCCTGCTCGTCGCCGACGAACCCACCACCGCCCTGGACGTCACCGTCCAGGCGCAGATCCTCGATCTCATCGGCGATCTGCAGGAGGAGTTCGGCTCCGCCGTCGTCATCATCACCCACGACCTCGGCGTGGTCTCCGACGTCGCCGACGACATCCTGGTCATGTACGGCGGCCGCCGCATCGAGTACGGCACCACCCGCGACGTCCTCAAGAACCCCCAGCACCCCTACACCTGGGGGCTGTTGCAGTCGATGCCGCACCTCACCGGCGACGTCGGCGAACGGCTCGACCCGGTCCCCGGCACCCCGCCGAGCCTGATCCACCTGCCCGGCGGCTGTGCCTTCCACCCGCGCTGCGCCTACAAGGGCTGGGTCCCGGACGGCCGGTGCACCCGGGAGCGGCCCGAACTGCGCCTGCTCGCCGGCAACGAGGGGCACCTCGCCGCCTGCCACCTCACCGACGAGGCCAAACAGGAGATCCGCGGCTGCGGGACCGGTCCGGACGACCACGCCGCAACCGCACGGACCGCGCGGTGACGGCGGCGGACGAAAGGGAGCAAGCCGTGAGCACGACCCAGCCCGTGACCGGGCAGCCCACCGACCGCACCCGTGGCGAGAGCCTCCTGGAAGTGCGCGGGCTGCAAAAGCACTTCCCCCTGCGGCAGGGCATCATCTTCCAGCGGCAGATCGGGGCCGTCCGCGCCGTCGACGGCATCGACTTCTCCGTCGGGCCCGGCGAGTCGCTCGGTCTGGTCGGCGAGTCCGGATGCGGCAAGTCCACCACGGGACGCCTCATCACCCGCCTGCTCGAACCCACCGGCGGTTCCGTCGTGTTCGACGGCGAGGACATCACGCACCGGCCGCCCGGACGGATGCGGGAAGCCCGCAGCAACCTCCAGATGATCTTCCAGGACCCGTACTCCTCGCTGAACCCGCGGCACACCGTCGGCACGATCATCGAGACACCGATGCGCCTCAACGGCATCAACCCGCTCCAGGGGCACAAGAAGCGCGCCCAGGAACTCCTGGAGACGGTCGGCCTCAACCCGGAGCACTACAACCGCTACCCCGACAAGTTCTCCGGCGGCCAGCGCCAGCGCATCGGCATCGCCCGCGCCCTCGCGCTGCGGCCCAAGCTGATCGTCGCCGACGAGCCCGTCTCCGCGCTGGACGTCTCCATCCAGGCCCAGGTCGTCAACCTGCTCCAGGACCTGCAGCGGGAGTTCGGCATCGCCTTCGTCTTCATCGCCCACGACCTCGCCGTCGTACGGCACTTCTCCGAACGCGTCGCCGTCATGTACCTGGGCAAGATCGTGGAGACCGCCGACCGGGAGTCCCTCTACACCCGCCCCCGGCACCCCTACACCCACGCCCTGCTGTCCGCTGTCCCCGACGCCGACCCGGACGCCACCGAGCGGCGCGAGCGCATCCGGCTGGCCGGGGACGTGCCCTCGCCCATCGACCCGCCCTCCGGCTGCCGCTTCCGCACCCGCTGCTGGAAGGCCCAGGACAAGTGCGCCACCGAGGAACCGCCGCTGGTGCGCGTGGAGGGCAGCCCCGCCGGCCACCTCACCGCCTGCCACTTCCCCGAGGAACCGACGGTCGCGGCCCGCGCACAGGACATCGTCCTGGACCCGGCCCTCGGGTAGCGGCGGCTATCCCCGGGCCGCGTGCCGCAGCGCGCGGGACGCCTGTGCCGTCACCGGGTCCCCGTGGCCGAAGCAGGCCATGTCCGGGTCCAGGTCCGCCAGCCGCCCACAGGCGGCCAGGACCCGGTCGCGGTCGAGATTGAACACGCCGGGGATCACCGAGCCGTCCACGGGGGACGCCGCGACCGTGTCACCCGTGAACAGCACGCCGTGGGCCGGGAGATGGAGCGCCAGGCTGCCGTCCGTGTGCCCGGGCACGTGCACGACCCGCGCCCCGCCGCCGATGTCCAGCACCTCGCCGCCGGCCAGCTCCGTGATCTCGGCCGGCCGGGCGAAGTCACCGGCGGGCAGCAGCCGCACCGCCCGTTCGTGCAGCGGCCGCTCCCAGTCCTCGAACACCGGCTCCGGGCCCGGGGCGTCCCCCCGTACGAACGGCGCGTCCAGCCGGTGCGCCAGCACCTCGGCACCGCTGAGCGCGGCGAACTCGCCCGCCCCGCCCACGTGGTCCTCGTGGAAGTGCGTGAGCACGATCCGCCGCACGGCCCGGGGGTCCGAGCCCAGCGCGGTCACCGCCTCGGCGATCAGGGCCCCGGAACCCGCCGGGCCCGCGTCGACCAGCGTCCACTCGTCGCCGTCGCGCCAGAGATAGGCCTGGCCGACCGGGAAGCGCAGCATACGCAGGCGGGGGAGCAGCTCGATGACGTCCATGGCACGACCGTAGAGAAGGCCCCCGTCCGCGGACGAGGGCCTTCTGCCGACAGCAGAGCCGTCAGCTCGCCGCGTAGTTGCGCAGGAACAGTGCCTCCGCCACCGACAGCCGCTCCAGTTCCTCGGGCGACACGCTCTCGTTCATCGCGTGGATCTGCGCCTCCGGTTCACTCAGCCCGATGAGCAGGATCTCCGCCCGCGGGTAGAGCGCCGCGAGCGTGTTGCACAGCGGAATGGAGCCGCCCTGACCGGCGTACTGCATCTCCTGCCCCGGGTACGCCACCGCCATCGCGTCCGCCATCGCCTGGTACGCCGGGCTGCTGGTGTCGGCACGGAAGGCCTGGCCCTGGCCGATCTGCTCGGTGCTCACCCGCGCACCCCACGGCGTGTGCGCCTCCAGGTGCGCCTGGAGCAGCTTGGTCGCCTCGGCCGCGTCCACGCCCGGCGGCACCCGCAGGCTGACCAGCGCGCGGGCGCTCGCCTGCACGGACGGGGTGGCACCGACCACGGGCGGGCAGTCGATGCCGAGCACCGTCACGGCCGGCCGTGCCCAGATGCGGTCGGCGACCGTCCCCGACCCGATCAGCTCCACGCCGTCCAGCACCTTGGCGTCCCGCCGGAACTGCTCCTCGTCGTACTGCAGCCCGTCCCAGGACGTGTCCGCGGTGAGCCCGTCGACGGTCGTGGAACCGTCCTCGGCGCGCAGTGAGTCAAGGGCGCGGATCAGCGCGGCCAGCGCGTCGGGCGCGGCACCGCCGA
Source organism: Streptomyces sp. NPDC094143 (assembly GCF_040303825.1). NCBI lineage: Bacteria > Bacillati > Actinomycetota > Actinomycetes > Kitasatosporales > Streptomycetaceae > Streptomyces > Streptomyces sp. NPDC094143. The sequence continues at coordinate 75,171 of NZ_JBEOTZ010000028.1, read as the reverse complement.
ACTGGCCCGAGTGCAGGTTGCCGGCGAGCGTGTCGACGCTCACCCGCACCAGCGTCATGCCCCGCAGGGTGGAGGTGACGGTCGGCAGACCCACCCGGAAGTTGCCGGCGTCGCCGATGACGATCGTGTCGGCCTCCAGCAGCTCCGGGTGCTCCTCGGCGTACCGCTCCAGGCCCCCCGTGCCCATCTCCTCCGAGCCCTCGGCGATCACCTTCACATGCACCGGGACGCCGCCGTTCGCCTTCAGCGCGCGCAGTGCCAGCAGGTGCATGATCACACCGCCCTTGCAGTCGGCGGCCCCCCGCCCGTACCAGCGCCCGTCCCGCTCGGTCAGCTCGAACGGCGGGGTCGTCCAGCCGGCCTCGTCCAGGGGCGGCTGCACGTCGTAATGCGCGTAGAGCAGGACGGTCTTCGCTCCGGCCGGGCCGGGCAGGCAGCCGTAGACCGACTGCGTGCCGTCCGGGGTGTCGAGCAGCGCCACGTCCTGGAACCCCTCGGCGGTGAGCGCGTCCGCGATCCAGCGTGCGGCCCCCTCGCTCTCGCTGCGCGGGAACTGGTCGAAGTCCGCCACCGACCGGAAGGCCACCAGCTCGGCGAGCTCCTCCTTCGCCCGGGGCATCAGCGAGGCGACGGTCCCGGCGACCGGATGCGACGACATGGGCACGCTCCTTGTGGGTGCGACGTTGTAGCGGTGAGTGCTGCAGATCCTCCCACAGCGGTCTGTGACCAGGTCCGCCGTAGGATGCGGGAGACAGCAGCAGCGGGCGGCTTGATCGGGAGCAGTAGACCATCGTGAGCAGCGAGAACTCTTCGGCGGACGACGTGCGGCAGGTGTGGGACGTCGTCGTGGTGGGCGCGGGACCCGCGGGTGCTTCGGCCGCGTACGCGGCGGCGGTCGCCGGGAGACGTGTGCTGTTGCTGGAGAAGGCCGAGCTGCCGCGGTACAAGACGTGCGGCGGCGGCATCATCGGCCCCTCGCGGGACGCGCTGCCGCCCGGTTTCGAGCTGCCCCTCAAGGACCGCGTCCACGCGGTGACGTTCTCGAACAACGGCCGTTTCACGCGCACGCGGCGGTCCCGGCAGATGCTGTTCGGGCTGATCAACCGGCCCGAGTTCGACCAGCGGCTCGTCGAGCACGCCCAGAAGGCCGGCGCCGAGCTGCGCACGGGTGTCACGGTCCAGCGGGTCGAGCAGCACGGCTCGGCGGTTCCGGACCGGCGCACGGTCGCGGTCGTGCTGCAGGGCGGCGAGGTCGTGCTGGCCCGGGCCGTGGTCGGGGCGGACGGCAGCGCCAGCCGCATAGGGGCCCATGTCGGGGTCAAGGTCGAGCAGGTGGATCTCGGCCTGGAGGCGGAGATCCCGGTCCCGGACACGGTCGCCGAGGACTGGAAGGGGAGGGTGCTCATCGACTGGGGCCCGATGCCCGGCAGTTACGGCTGGGTCTTCCCCAAGGGCGACACCCTGACGGTCGGGGTGATCTCGGCGCGTGGCGAAGGAGCCGCGACCAAGCGGTACCTCGAGGAGTTCATCGGACGGCTCGGCCTCGCCGGTTTCGAACCGAGCATCTCCTCCGGGCACCTGACCCGCTGCCGGGCCGAGGACTCGCCGCTCTCCCGCGGACGGGTACTGGTCTGCGGTGACGCGGCGGGGCTGCTGGAGCCGTGGAGCCGCGAGGGCATCTCCTTCGCGCTGCGCTCGGGCCGGCTGGCGGGGGAGTGGGCGGTGCGCATCGCCGAGGCGCACGACGCCGTGGACACGCGCCGGCAGGCCCTGAACTACGCCTTCGCGGTCAAGGCCGGGCTCGGTGTGGAGATGAGCGTCGGCAAGCGGCTGCTGACGGTGTTCGAGCGCCGTCCCGGACTGTTCCACGCGGTGCTGACGGGCTTCCGCCCGGCCTGGAAGGCGTTCAAGGAGATCACCCAGGGATCGACGTCCCTGGGCGAGATCGTCCGCACGCATCCGCTGGCGCAGCGGGCCCTCACCGCGATGGACCGCCGCCCCGCGGCGGGCGGCGAGGTCAGCGCGCCGGAATGATCTCGAAGACCGGGTGATCGGGGGCGATGCGGCGCAGCTTGGCTTCCGGGGAGTCGGGGCCGACGCCGTTGAAGAAGACCCCGACCTCCGCCTTCCAGCGCTTGAGGTAGGCGCGCAGGATCGGCGCCTTGTCGGCGTCGGGCACCTCGGTCGCGGTGAACGGGGCCACGTTCTTGCCGAGGTGCAGTTCGCCGCCGCCCGCCGCGCGCATGTTGTGCGTCCACTGGACGTAGCGTGCGGCGCCCCGGCCCTCCCGGTGCCTTGAGGGCTGGCGTACGTACTTCCCCGGGAGTACGCCTGATCACCACGTCCGGGGGACGCCGCCCCGGGCGGGTGGCGTCTAGCGTGGCCGGTATGGACGAGCAGCGTGCGCGGGGCGGTCCGCCGCAGTGGTGGCGGCACGGGCCTCCCTGGTGGGACCGGTGGGCCGACGGGGAGCGTGCGTCCCGGTGGCCCTGGCGGTCCACCGCCGCCCTCACCGTCTTCGTACTGACCGGTTCGAACTTCGCGGCGCAGGGGCAGGAGGGTGAGCGGGCCGCCCTGGATCCCTTCGCGCGGGTGCTGCTGCTGGTGGCCGCGGGCCTGTTGCTGTGGCGGAAGCGGTATCCGGTGGCCGTGGTGTTCGGCACGGCCGGTGCCGTCATGGTCTACCTGGGGGCCGGTTACCCCTACGGGCCGGTGCTCCTCACCGTCGCGCTCGCCTGCTTCAGCGCCATCGTCACCGGGCACCGCCGGGCGGCCTGGACGGCGATGGGGACCCTGTGGGCCGGGCACGTGCTGGTGGCGCACTGGCTGTACCAGTGGCTGCCGCCGTCGGGGGACCCCGCCGCCTCCTGGAGCGCGGAGGTCGTCGTGGCCACGTGGGTGGTGGCGATCACCGCCGTGGCGGAGCTGTTCCGGGTGCGGCGGGAGCAGTGGGCCCGCGAACGGGCCGAGCGTGCCGAGGCCGCGCGGCGGCGGGCCGACGAGGAGCGGCTGCGGATCGCCCGGGAGCTGCACGACGTACTGGCGCACAGCATCTCCGTCATCAACGTGCAGGCGGGTGTCGGCCTGGCGCTGCTGGACACCGACCCGGAGCAGGCCCGTTCGGCGCTCACCACGATCAAGGCCAAGAGCAAGGAGGCGCTCGGCGAGGTGCGCCAGGTGCTCGACACGCTGCGCGCTCCCGGTGCCGCGCCGCGCGCTCCGGCACCCGGCCTCGACCGGCTGCCCGAGCTGGTGGAGCAGGCGGCGAGCGCGGGGCTCACCGTCGAGGTCGAGGGGGAGCCGCCGCACCTCGCCCCGGCCACCGACCTCGCCGCGTTCCGGATCGTCCAGGAGGCCCTGACGAACGTCGTGCGGCACTCGGGTTCGCGGCACGCGTGCGTACGCCTGGCGCACGACGGGGAGGTGCTGCGCCTGCGCGTGGACGACGACGGGCCCGCGACCGGCGCCGAGGCGGGCGGCAGCGGCAACGGGCTGGCCGGCATGCGGGAGCGGGCCGCCGCGCTGGGTGGCACCATCGAGGCGGGACCCCGCCCGGGCGGCGGTTTCCGGGTGCTCGCCGTACTGCCGCTCAGGGCTTCCGCCGGCCGTTGAACCGCACCCGGAACCATGACAGCCGCACCCGGAACCATGACAGGAGGACGAGGGTGATCCGCGTACTGCTCGCCGACGACCAGTCACTGGTCAGAGCCGGGTTCCGGGCGCTGCTGGACGCGCAGCCGGACATCGAGGTGACCGCGGAGGCGGCAGACGGCGAGGAGGCCGTGCGGCGGATCCGTGAACTGCGCCCGGACGTCGTCCTGATGGACATCCGCATGCCCACGCTCGACGGCCTGGCAGCGACCCGGCGGGTCACCGGGGACCCGGAGCTGCGGGACGTGAAGGTCGTCATGCTGACCACCTTCGAGCTCGACGAGTACGTCTTCGAGGCGATCCGCTCGGGCGCCTCGGGTTTTCTGGTCAAGGACACCGAGCCGGAGGAACTCCTGCGCGCGGTCAGGGCGGTGGTCGCGGGCGACGCGCTGCTCTCGCCGGGGGTGACGCGGCGGCTGATCGCCGAGTTCGCGGCCCGTTCCAAGGAACCCGCGGCGGCCGACGCGCCGGCCCGGCTCACCGAGCGGGAACGCGAGGTGATGGCCCTGGTCGGGATCGGCCTGTCCAACGAGGAGATCGCCCGCCGTCTGGTCGTCAGCCCGCTCACCGCGAAGACCCACGTCAGCCGCACGATGGTGAAACTCGGCGCCCGCGACCGGGCCCAACTGGTCGTGCTGGCCTACGAGTCGGGACTCGTACGGCCGGGCTGGCTGGGCTGACCCGCCGCCCGGAACCGCAGCAGCACACTCGCGACGCGGGCGGCGAAGAGCACCGGCGCCAGCACCAGTCCGGCGCGCACCAGCAGCAGCTCCGCCGTGTCCGGGAGGTCGAAGAGGAGCGCGGGCCCGGCCACGGCCCCGAAGACGACCGCGGCGGCGAAGGCGGCACTGCACAGCGCGTATCCGATCTCGACGGTGATCGCATCGCGCTCGGCCTGGGCGCGCCGTCCCCCGTGACGTGTCATACGGCGAGTCAAACAGGCGTGTGCCCGGCGGGCAAGGCAGCCCGCCGGGCACACGCTGTGAGGCGGTCCCCCGGATCGCGCTAGTCGCGTACGGCGACGCGCTCCGCCTCCTTCGGGGTGGACACGGCGACCACGACGGACGGCCGCTTCCGGCGGGTCCGCAGGCCGGTGAGGGTGATCAGCAGGCCGGCGAGGGCGATGAGCGTGACGACCACCAGGCCGGGCCGGTAGCTGTCGAGGACGGCCCGCGCGGAGGCACCTTCGCCCTCGGGGGAGTTCGCGGTCACCACCGCCGTCACGACGGCCAGGAAGATCGCGCCGCCCACCTGCACCGAGGTGTTGAGCAGCCCGGAGACCATGCCCTGCTCGTGGTCGTCGACGCCGTTGGTGGCCTGGATGTTGAGCGAGGGGAAGACCAGGGCACAGGCCGCGCCGATGAGCAGCATGCTCGGCAGGATCACCGCGGCGTACACCGGGTCGAGGTCGACGCGCAGGAACAGCGCGTAGCCGACGACCATGAGCGCGAAGCCGGCCGCGATCAGCCGCTGGGTGCCGAACCGGTCCACGATCGCGCCCACCTTCGTCGAGGACGCCGCCACCAGCGCGCCCGCGGGCAGGAAGGCGAGCGCGGTGTGCAGCGCCGACCAGCCGAGCAGGGACTGCATGTAGAGCGTCGCGAGGAACTGGAAGCCGACGTAGGAGCCGAAGAAGGTCATCGCGCCGAGCTGGGCGCGGATCTGGGTGCCGGAGCGCAGCACGCCGAGCCGGATCAGCGGGCCCGCCGAGCGCCGTTCGACCAGGACGAACGCGGTCAGCAGCACGGCCACGGCGAGGAAGGACAGCAGGGTGCGGGCGGACGCCCAGCCGGTCTCCGGTGCCTGGACGACGGTGAAGACCAGCAGCAGCATCGACGCGGTGCCGAGGACGGCGCCGGGGATGTCGTAGCCGTTGTGGTCCTTCTCCCGTTCGCTGCGCGGCAGCAGCTTCAGGCCGGCGGCGAGCGCGATCAGGGCGATCGGCGCGGGCAGCAGCATGGTGAGGCGCCAACTGGCCTCGGTGAGCAGGCCGGACAGGACCAGGCCCATGGAGAAGCCGGTGGCCGCGCAGGTGGTGTAGATGGCCAGCGCCCGGTTGCGCAGCGGGCCCTCGGGGAACGTCGTGGTGATGATGGACAGGCCGGCGGGGGCCGTGAACGCCGCGCTCAGGCCCTTGATGAAGCGGCTGGCGATGAGCAGCGGGCCGGAGTCGACGAGACCGCCGAGCAGCGAGGCCAGCGCGAAGACGCCCAGCGCCACCAGGAAGACCTGGCGCCGGCCCAGCAGATCGGCGGTGCGTCCGCCGAGGAGGAGCAGGCCGCCGTAGCCGAGGATGTAGCCGCTGACGATCCATTGCAGCGCGGAGGTCGACAGGCCGAGGTCGGCGCCGATGGACGGCAGCGCGACGCCGACCATCGACACGTCGAGGGCGTCCAGGAACATCGCGGCGCAGAGCACCAGCAGGGTGCCCCAGAGTCGGGGAGTCCAACGTCCGCCGGACGTCGGGGTGGTGAGCGGAGAGGTCATGCCCGAGAGGCTACATGCGCATGCATGGAATGCAAGTGCATTTAATTCAGGTGCAACAATCTCGGTTCTCTGTTACGGTGCCGCGCATGACGGCGAAGCAGGCCGAACAGGCGCTGGTGGAACAGTGGCGCGACATCCTGGCGCTGCACGCGCGCACCCAGTGCGAACTGGACCGCGCGCTCCACGACCACGGTCTGTGTGCCAGCGACTTCGAGGTGCTCGACGTCCTCGCCCGCTGCCGCACGCCCAGGGGCACCCCGGCCTACCGCGTGCAGGAGATCGCCGAGCGGGTCCACCTGAGCCAGAGCGCGCTCTCGCGCCTGATCGCGCGGCTGGAGAAGGAAGGTCTCGTGGAGCGCTGCATGTGCCCCGAGGACCGGCGGGGCGTACGCGTCTCCCTCACGGCCGCGGGACGCGCGCTGCACGACGAGGTGCTGCCCGTGCAGCGCGCGGTGCTGGCCCGGATGCTCGCGGACGGCTGAGCCGGACGGGCGGACCGGTCAGATCGCCGACGTCTTCCGCCACAGCTCGGCGAGCGCCCGGTCGCCCGTGACCGACGGCAGGGGAACGCGGTTCCACAACGCCAGGTACAACTCCCCGGCGGGTCCCGACAGTTCGCACTCGGCCTCCCCGGACGCGCCCCGCTCGGTCACAGGCGGCCCGGAGGACAGCCGTACGGTCCACACCGCGTCGGTGTCGTCCGTGCGCACGCGCAGCACGCGCGGCTCGGGGGTGCGTACCCGGCTGCGCGTACGGGCGTGGAAGCCGCGCAGCAGTTCGTCGATGCCGTCGGTCGCGAACCGCGGCGCGACGGCGGTGGGTTCGCCACCGCGCGCCGACTCCGCGTCGAACCGGTGCACGGCCGTCTCGTGCGCCTGCCGCCGGGTCCAGAAGGCCAGCGGGGACGGCGCGGGCAGGAAGGCCCAGCACTCCAGGGAGGGCGAAGCGCCGGCCAGGGCGGTGACCAGCTGCCGGTGGGCCTCGCGGTACCAGGCCACCAGCTCCGTCCCGTCCGGACCGGTGGGTTCGGTCAGGGGGCGGTGCTCGGTGTGCCGCTCGGTGATGTACGAAGCGGCCCAGCGGTGCACCGCCCCCGTGTGCCGCAGCAGATCGCGCACCCGCCACCGCGGGCAGGTCGGCACCCTCGCGTCCGTCCCGGCCCGCTCGGCGGCCACGGCCAGCAGCCTTCCCTCGGTCTCCAGCGCTCGCAGGAACTCGGCGGTCTCCATGGCGCCGAGTCTGCCGCACGGGGCGCGCGACCCGCGGAGGGTTTTACGGCAGCGGCGTACCGCCCGTGGCGTTGACGATCTCGGCGGTGATGTACGACGCCTCCTGCGAGGCCAGGAAGACGTACGCCGGCGCCATCTCGGCGGGCTGCGCGGGCCGTCCGATGGGCGCCTGCTTGCCGAACTCCTGCGTGTCCGGCATGGTCGCCGGGATCAGCGGCGTCCACACCGGGCCGGGCGCCACGGCGTTCACCCGGATGCCCCGGTCGATCACCATCTGCGCCAGCCCCTGCGTGAAGGTGACGATCGCGCCCTTGGTCGTCGCGTAGTCCAGCAGGTGCGGGCTCGGCTTGTACGCCTGCACCGAGGTCGAGTTGATGATGCTGCCGCCCTCGCGCATGTGCGGCAGGGCGAACTTGCACAGCCAGAACATGCCGTACAGGTTGGTGCGCATCACCCGGTCGAACTGCTCGGTGGAGATCGCCTCGATGCCGTCGGGCTGCGACATCTGGTACGCCGCGTTGTTCACCAGGATGTCGATCCGGCCGAACTCGTCCACCGCACGCTCGATCAGCGCCCGGCAGTTGTCCTCCTCGCGGATGTCGCAGGAGACGGCCACGGCGCGCCGGCCGGCCTCCTCCACCAGCCGGACGGTCTCGGCGGCGTCGTCCTTCTCCTCGTCGAGGTGGGTGAAGAGCACGTCCGCTCCCTCGCGGGCGAACGCCAGGGCCACCGCCCGGCCGATGCCGGAGTCCCCGCCGGTGATCACGGCCTTGCGGCCGTCGAGCCGCCCGCTGCCGCGGTAGGACTCCTCACCGTGGTCCGGGGGCGGGTCCATGGGCCCCGTCCAGCCCGGGTGCGGCTGGTCCTGGGAGGGAAACTCCGGGTTCGGGTGCTGCTCGCCGGGGTGCTGCTGTTCGGTCACGGGTCTTCCTCCTGGAGATGACGTACGGCCCGGTGATCACATCGGACGTGGCCACGGGTACCCAGGATCACGACGGTGCCGACCTCCGCGCCGGGGTTGATTGCGTTCCGGGCCGTCGTTCACCCGGACGGCCGTCTCGGGGTCAGCCGCCGGCCCGGCGGGTGGCCAGGCCCACCAGCGCGCCGACCGCCGCCGCGACCGCGGCCAGCAGCGCCACGCTGGTCAGCGCGGCCGGCAGCGTGAACCAGTCCGCCATGAAGCCGATCGCGGGCGGGCCGAGCAGCATGCCGCCGTAGCCCAGGGTGGAGGCCGTGGCCACGCCGCTCGACCCGGCCAGCGCGCCCGCCCGTTCGACCGCCACGGGGAAGAGGTTGGCGAGGCCGAGGCCCGTGACCGCGTAGCCGAGCAGGGCCGCCCACAGGGAGGGGGCGAGGGAGCCGAGGAGCATGCCGGCCGCCGCGGTGGTGCCGCCGGCGACGACGGTCCGGGTCTGCCCCAGACGCTCCAGGAGGGTCGTGCCGGTCAGCCGGCCCACCGTCATCGCCAGCGCGAAGCAGGAGTAGCCGGCGGCCGCGGCGCCCGCGGAGGCGCCCAGGTCCTGTTCCAGGTGCAGGGCGCCCCAGTCGGCCAGCGCCCCCTCGCCGTAGGCGGTGCACCCGGCGATCAGTCCGAAGACGAGCACCAGGGCCCGGGTGCGGCCGTCCAGCCGGCGAGGGGCGTCCTCCCGCTCCCGCCGGGGCGGCGCCGGCGGTTCGTGCCGCAGCAGCGTGGGGCCGACCGCGGCCGTCACCACCAGCCCGACGGCCGTGAGCAGCAACAGGTGCCGGATGGGGGAGAGGGACCCCGCGACCAGCCCGCCCAGCCCCGCGCCGGTCATCCCGCCCAGGCTGAAGGCGGCGTGGAAGCTCGGCATGATCGGCCGCCGCAGCGCGGCCACCAGTTCCACGGCGGCGCTGTTGAAGGCGACGTTGATCCCGCCGTACGCGGCGCCGAAGAGCAGCAGGACGAGGCCGAGCGCGAGGGCCGAGTGGGTGAGCGGGGGCAGGGCGACGCTGAGCGAGAGCAGCACCGCGCAGACGACGGTGACCCGGTGGTTGCCGTAGCGACGGCACAGCCGCCCGGTGAGGGTCATGGTGACGACGGCTCCCGCGGACACGCCCAGCAGGGCGAGACCGAGGGCGCTGGCGGAGGCGTTCGTCTGCTCCTTGATCGCGGGGATCCGGACGACCCAGCCGGCGAAGACGAAGCCGTCCAGGGCGAAGAAGACGGTGAGGGCGGCACGGAGTCGGGTGAGGGAGTCGCCGTTGCCCGGCACGGCACTGTGCGTTCGGGATTTGTTTATTTGCGGCACAAACTCAGGCTAGGTGGGTGCGGGGCCGGGGACAAGGTGCGAGGCTTGGACGGTACGCATCCGCCGAGCCAGCCCCGGAGGGCACGATGGGACGTGACGTGCCGGCCCTGGTGTTCACGCGCGAGGACCGCCGCCGCTACCGGGAGAAGATGCACACCGACCTGGAAGTGCTGGCGCACATGCTGAGCGAGTCCGGGTTCGAGAGCGAGCGCCCCCGGGTCGGGCTGGAGATCGAGCTCAACCTCGTCGACGACCACGGGCTGCCGGCGATGCGGAACACCGACGTGCTGCGGGCGATCGCCGACCCGGCCTGGGCCAGCGAGCTGGGCCGCTTCAATCTGGAGATCAACATCCCGCCGCGGGAGCTGACGACCGGCGGGCCCGGCGACTGGGAGCGGGCCATCCGCGACGCGCTCAACCACGCCGAGGACCGCGCCTCGGCCGTGGGCGCCCACCTGATCATGGTGGGCATCCTGCCGACGCTGGGGGAGTCGGACGTGAGCGAGGCCGCCCTCTCCGGCGACCCCCGCTACCGGCTGCTCAACGAGCAGATCTTCGCCGCGCGAGGCGAGGACCTGCGGATCACGGTCGACGGCGTGGAGCGCCTGGCGACGTACGCCGACACCATCACCCCCGAGGCGGCCTGCACCAGCACCCAGTTCCACCTCCAGGTCGCCCCCCGGGACTTCCCGCTGTACTGGAACGCCGCCCAGGCCATCGCGGGCGTGCAGATCGCCCTCGCGGCGAACTCGCCCTTCCTGTTCGGCAAGGAGCTGTGGCGCGAGACCCGCATCCCCCTGTTCGAGCAGGCCACCGACACCCGCCCCGAGGAGATCAAGGCGCAGGGCGTCCGGCCCCGCGTGTGGTTCGGGGAGCGCTGGATCACCAGCGTCTTCGACCTCTTCGAGGAGAACGTCCGCTACTTCCCGGCCCTGCTGCCGCTGTGCGAGGACGAGGACCCGCAACGGGAACTCGACAACGGCCGCGTCCCGCGGCTGGGCGAACTCACCCTCCACAACGGCACGATCTACCGCTGGAACCGCCCCGTCTACGCGGTCACCGACAGCGGCCCGCACCTGCGCATCGAGAACCGGGTCCTGCCCGCCGGGCCCACCGTGGCCGACATCATCGCCAACGGCGCCTTCTACTACGGCCTGACCCGCGCCCTGGTCGACGAGGACCGGCCGGTGTGGACGCGGATGTCCTTCTCGGTCGCCGAGGAGAACCTGCACACCGCCGCCCGCGACGGCATCGACGCCCGCCTGTACTGGCCCGGCGTGGGTGAGGTGCCCGTCACGGAACTGGTGTTGCGCCGTCTGCTGCCCCTGGCCCACCGGGGCCTGGAGCTGGCCGGCCTGGACGCCGCGTGGCGCGAACCGCTGCTGGGCATCATCGAGCAGCGCTGCGTCACCGCCCGCAACGGCGCGCTGTGGCAGACGGAGACGGTGCACCACCTGGAGCAGGCCGGCGTCTCCGACCGGCGCGAGGCGCTGCGGCAGATGACCAGGACGTACATGGACTACATGCACATGAACGCGCCCGCGCACACCTGGCCGGTGGACTGACGGGCTCACGCGCGACCGGGGGCGGACTGCCCCCTCCAGTGCGCGGCCGCCGTCAGCGGCACGGGCGCGGGCACCGCCGCCGACGTCGTCAGCTCCACGCGCCGTCCCTCGGTCGCGGAACGGAGCAGGGCGGTCATCGTCTCCAGCACGTGCAGCGCGACCTCGCCGTTCGCGCGCCGCCCGCCGGACGCGAGGAAGTCCAGCAGGCCGAGGCCGCGTGCCCCGTCCTCGTAGCCCGCCGACACGGGCAGGGCACGCCACTGCGTGTCGCCGAGGGCGTGGAGGCGTACCTCGCCGTCGAAGCGGTTCGGATCCGGCACCGAGAGGCTGCCCCGCTCGCCGTGCACCTCGATCGGGGCCGCCGTGGTCGCCACCCCGTCGAAGCTCGTCGTCAGGGTCGTCAGCGTGCCGTCGACGTGCTCCAGGACACCCGAGACATGACTGTCCACCTCGACCGGTATCCGCTCGCCCGCGCGCGGCCCGGAACCGATCACCCGCTCGGCGCGCAGCCGGCCGGCCGCCCCGGTCACGGCCCGCACCGGGCCCAGCAGATGCACCAGGGCCGAGAGGTAGTACGGCCCCATGTCCAGCAGCGGGCCGCCGCCGGCCGTGTAGTAGAAGTCGGGGTGGGGGTGCCAGCGTTCGTGGCCCGGGGTGACCATCACGGCCGAGGCGAACTGGGGGCGGCCGACGGAGCCCGCCGCCACGGCCGCCCGGGCCGTCTGAATCCCCGTGCCCAGCACGGTGTCCGGCGCGCACCCCACCCGGACGCCCGCCTGCGCGGCGGCCGCCATGACGGCCCGGGCCTCCTCCAGGTCCGCCGCGAGGGGTTTCTCCCCGTAGACGTGCTTGCCGTGGGCGATCGACCCGAGGGCGATCCCGGCGTGGGCCGCCGGCGTGGTGAGGTTCAGGACCGTGTCGACGTCCGGGCTGCTCAGCAACTCCTCGACGGTCAGCGCCCGCGCACCCGGCAGCGCGGCGGCGGCCGTGGCCGCCCGGGCGGCGTCGAGATCGGCGACCGCGGTGACGCGCACGGCGGGATGGCCGGCGAGCGTGTTCAGATAGGCGCCGGATATGACCCCGAGCCCTACGACGCCGACGCGGTGCGCGTCGCCCACAGCATGCCCCTCTCGATGATGGTGCGGACGCTGGGGTGTTCCAGCACGTCGATGCTGTGCCCGGGGGTGGTCACCACGATCCGCCCGGCGCCCCAGCGGCGCGTCCAGACGGCCGGCGAGGTGACCGGCCGGTGCCAGGGCTGCCACGGCCGGACCGGGTGCGTGGTGGTCGCCAGGACGTCGACGAGGTCGTCGTGGAGCACCCAGTACTGCTCGGTGTGCAGGTCGAAGTCCTCGATACCGGCCGTGACCGGGTGGGCCCGGCCGGCCTCGGTGAGGCTGATGGTGTGCGGCAGGAAGTTGTCCGCCGCCTCGCCCCGCCGCTCGCACGGCTCCTTCCCGGGATGGGTGGCGAACTGGCCACCCACCAGAAGGAGATAGTCGGCCGAGGAACGGAACGAGTCGACGATGCCGCCGTGCCAGCCGGTGAAACCGGTGCCGGCGACGACCGCCGCACTCAGTCCGGCCAGCTGCTCGGGCGTGATCTGCGACATCGTCACGCACTGCACGACGAGGTCGGTGCGGGCCATCTCGGCGGTGTCGGCATAGACGTCGGTCGATTCCTCGACCCGGACGGCGTATCCGTTGTCCCGGAGGAAGGGCAGGAACAGCTCCGTCGCCTTGACCGGCTCGTGGCCTTCCCAACCGCCTCGGACAACCAGCGCTCTCTTCTGCGTCATCGTGATCTCACTATGCGCGGGGCACCCGGGCTCCGAAAAGGGGGCAGTGCCTCACGAAAGTTTCGCGGGGACGGCCCGGGCGCGGACCTCCCAGCAGGCCGCGGTGAAACGGACCTCCGGGCCCTCGACGAAGGGCTCGAACGCGGGGCGGACCGTGTCGACGACGCGCGCCCGGGCCGGCTCGTCCGCCTCGGGCAGGATCATGCCGAGGGGCCCGAGCCGGGTGAAGTAGCGCTCGAGTTCGCTCTCGGGCAGGGTGCAGACCGCGTCGACCGGCCGGAGCTCGATCCCGGCCCATCCGCCGGCCGCCAGGATCCGGCGGACCCGCTCCGGGTCGGCGAAGGCGAACTGCCCCGGCTGGTCGGGCCGGCGCGGCGGAAGGTCCGGCAGGAAGGGCGCCGCGGCACGCTCGGCCGTCGTCATGAACGGGTTCTCCTCGGGACCGCGCCACACCACGAGCCGCAGGGTGCCGCCGTCCGCGACGGCACCGCGCAGGTTCGTGAACGCCCGGACGGGATCGCTGAAGAACATGACGCCGAAGCGCGAGACGACGGCGTCGAAACCGGCCGGCTCGAACGCGTGCTCCTGCGCGTCGCCCCGGACGAAGACCGCCGGTACGCCCCCCCGTTCGGCCTGCTCGCGGGCGGCGCCGATCATCGGTTCGGAGAGGTCGATGCCGACGCAGTGACCGACCCGTCGCGCGACGGCCCGGGTGACACCGCCCGTGCCGCACCCGACGTCGAGCACGCCGGCCGCACCCTGCGCCGCCACGGCCTCGACGAGCAGCTCCTCGAAGGGCCGGAACATCCCGTCCAGCACCTCCTGGAGATCCAGCCACGCGTGTCCCGCGGGCCCGTTCCAGCGGGCGGCCTGTTCGTCGTCGCTCCTGCGCGGGCCGTTCATGGTCGTCGCTCCTCCTGCTTGCCTTCGTCGAACGGGGATGACAGCGTTCTACTTCAAGTCGACTTGAGGTCAAGGCAATGACGGAGCTGGACATCGCCGAGGTGGCGCAGCGCGCCGGGGTTCCCGCCTCGACGCTGCGGTTCTACGAGGAGAAGGGGCTGATCGCCTCGACCGGCCGGCGGGGCCTGCGCCGCCAGTACGACCCGGGTGTGCTGGAGCGGCTGGCGCTGATCGCGCTGGGCCGCACGGCCGGTTTCTCGCTCGACGAGATCGGCCGCATGTTCGCACCGGACGGCCGGCCGCGCATCGACCGGCGGATGCTCACGGACAAGGCGGAGGAACTGGACCGCAGGATCCGCGAACTGGGCGCGCTGCGCGACTCCCTGCGGCATGCGGCCGCGTGCCCGGCGCCCAGCCACCTGGAATGCCCCACCTTCCGCCGCCTCCTGGAGGAGGCGACCGCGCCCGGACGGCACGTGCCCGGCCGCTGACGGACCGCCGCGGGCTTGGTCCGGTCCTGGTCCGCGCTTCTGCCCGGTCCCCGCGGCCCCGACCGCGGCTGCGGACTCTTTCCTGGTCGTGCTCCTGTACAGCTCGATCGCCGACGATGCGAGGGTGATCCCGCTCGGCGCGGCCGGCGAGGAGGCCAAGGGGGATCCGCATCGGCGGCGGGGCGGAGGCACCGAGCGGGGCGGCCACCGCGCGGCCCTGATCCGCGTCCGGCGAAAAACGTTCCACGTTATACTTGCGGCGCCCGGGAAGGTCACCGTCGTGCCTGGTCGCACGGCCGCAACAGCGAGGGGGTGGACGCCGTTCCGGCACGCCCCGCCCGCATCCAGGACGTCGCGGCCGCCGCCGGCGTCTCGGTGTCCACGGTGTCCAACGTGCTCAACCGGCCCGAGCGCGTCAACGCCCGCACCGCCGAGCGCGTCCGCGTCGCCGTCGCCGAACTCGACTACCTCCCCCACCCCGGAGCCGCCGGACTGCGCACCGGACGGGCCAGCGCGATCGGTCTGGTGCTGCCCGACGTCACCAACTCCTTCTACGCGCGCATCGCCCGGGGCGCGGCGGACGCGGCCTACGACCACGGCTACTCGCTCGTCCTGTGCCACAGCGGGGACGACCCGGAACGCGAACAGGGCTACTTCGGCATGCTCGCCGGGCAACGGGCGGTCGGCGTGGTCGTCGTGCCGCTCGGCGCCGACCCCGGCCGGCTGGCCCGGCTGCGCGAACGGGGCATCCCGCTGGTCCTCGCCGACCGCGCCATGCCCGACCGGGACGGCTGCTCGGCCTCCGTCGACGACATCGCCGGCGGCCGCATCGCCGTCCAGCACCTCCTCGACAGGGGGGCGCGCGACATCCTCGTCGTCAACGGCGAGCGCGGCATACGCCAGTGCGCCGACCGCTACCAGGGCGCCCGGCAGGCCGTGCGCAGCCGGCGCGCGGCCCGACTGGACCAGGTCGTCGCCGAGCGGATGACCGTCGGGTACGGCACGGAGATCGCCCGCGGCCTGAAGGAACTGCCCGACGGGGTGTTCTGCACCAACGACTTCCTCGCCGCCGGCCTGTGCCGTGGCCTGACCGAACGGGGCGTGCGCATCCCCGAGGACGTCCAGGTCGTCGGCTACGGCGACCTGGACATCGCCGACTTCGGGGCGACGACCCTGACGACGGTCCGGCAGCCGGTCGAGGACCTCGGCCGGGCGGCCGTGGAGATGCTGCTCGACGAGATCGAGGCCCGCGCGGACCACGTCCACGAGACCCGCGTCTTCGCACCCGGCCTGGTCCTGCGCGACTCCACCCGCCCCCCCGCCGACCGGCCCTAGGCCGGGTCCGCACCGTCCCCCCTGCTCCCCGACCCCGGCACGCACTCCCGTCGCACCTGACCCGGTCCCGAGTACACCCGGTACGAGGGACCGCGTCCGGCACGCCGAGAGCACGCACCGGACGCCGTGGGGGCCGCCATCCGGGCGGACGGAGGGACTGTGCGGAGACGGCCTACGGCGGGAGCCGCAGCGTCACCGGCCCGAACAGGCCCGACGCCAGCTGGGATGCGAAGGCCCACCGCGTCGGAGTGGCCTCCGCGAGATACGGCGCCAGCGTCCCGCGCACGGTCACCTCCAGCCGCACGGTCCGCCCGGCCGCACCGCGCAGCGGGAAGCGGTACGGCGCGCAGAACGCCTCCCCGGCCGCCTCCCCGTCCACCGACACCTCCACACTGCCCCGCACCCGTCCCAGATCGAGCACCGGATCGGGCCCCGGCGGCACCCGGACCTCCCGCTCGTACGTCACGCCCCCGCTCCAGCCGCCCAGCCCCAGCTCCCGCCAGTCGCCCAGCGGCAGCGGCGCCGGCACCGTCCGCACCCGCACCGGCCCGCGCCAGGCGGCGCCGCCGCGCAGGAACGCCGTGGGCTCCGTGACGACCTCGACCCGGGTGGGCACCGCCAGGGGCTCGGGAAGCGTCAGACGGTCGCCCGCCGGGGAGACCTCGTCGCCGTCCCCCACCCGCACGCGCGCCTGCAGCGCCGACGGCAGGTGGAGCGACACGGTTCCCGGGGGCACGGTGAACCGGAAACGCTGGGGCGAGGCGCGGACGTCGTCGGTCGTCCGCGACGGCCACACCGTGCCGTCCGGCACCGGCCGGCCCGTCAGCCAGGCGGCGTCCGGCAGCGGGTGCGGCCGCACGGCCGCGTGGCAGTGCCGCAGCTCCCCGCGTCTGCGCTCGTCCTCGACGGTCCGGCCCCGCCACGCCCCCGCCCCGGCCTCCCAGCCGGCGCCGCTCACCAGAGCCGTCGCCTCGGCACCGGACCCCACCACCAGGTCGACGAACACCGCGTCCGGGGTGGTGGCGACGACCTCCAGCGTGTGCTCGCCCGCCCCGAGCACCGGCGCGTGACGGAAGAACATCGCGACGGCGCCCCAGTCCGCCTCGTAGTACTCCACCTTCTCCTGCCGGGCCACCACGTCCCCGTCGAGGAGCACGGTGACCGCCGACGCGGCCCCCACGACCAGCACCGCCGGAGCGCCGCCGGCCGGGACCCGCAGCCGTGCGCGGTAGGTCACCGGGCCGTCCGGCCGCACTCCGCCGGGCAGGCGCATGAACCGGGGCCGGGGCCCGAGCCCGCCCGGCCCGGACAGACAGAAGAAGCTGCCGAGCGGTGTGCCGCCGGTGGCGGAGATCGTGGCCGGCCGGTCCTGGGCCCCGGACAGTTCGTACTCCAGGACGTTCCGTTCACGGGTCACGGTCACCGGCGCGGAGGCCACGTACCCACGCTCCCGCGGGGTCAGCGGCTCGCCGTTCCACCACACCCGTTTGACCGCCTCCGCGCCCACGTGCAGCTCGGCCGGCCCCCGCCGGCCGGTCTCCACGATCGCCCGGACCCGGGCGGCCGATCCGCCGCCCGGCACGGGAACCCGTACGAACTCCTCGTTCACCAGCCCCTTGGTGCCCAGCAGCCCGTCCTGGTCCGGCGCCCCGCGGCTCGACGAGAACACCGCGAGGTCCCAGCCCGACTCCGGCGGCACGAGCGGCAGTACACCGGCCAGGATCCGCTCCGCGAGTGCGGCGTCCAGCGGTTCGGGAGCCTCGTCGGCCGGGACCGGGGGCAGGACCCGGACACGGTTGCCGTAGGTGGCCCGGGTCCGCTCCCACCCCGTGCCCTCGGTCCACTCCATGGTCCAGATCTGCGGCTCGTCCACGGGCGCACCCGGGGGCAGGGCGAAGTCGCCCCAGGTGTTGTCCAGGGTGGGGACGAGCCGGCCGTGCCAGCCGGTCGACAGGTCGACGACCCGGCCGCCCGGCCGCCGTCCGTCCGGCGGGGTCGGTTCGTCCGGCCGGGTCACTCCGGCCGACGGTGGTGCTTCCGGCAGTGCGGACGGGCCGCCCGGCACGGGCGCCTCCCGCCCCTCGCGCCAGACGACCAGCACGGCGGGCGCGCCCTCCAGCGGCACCTCGACATCCGACACGGTGCCGTCGCCGGCGACCGTCACGCGCGCGGCGCGGCGGGAGCCGGTCGCCGGATTCCACACCTCGGCCCCGGCGAGGCGGGCCCGCACGGTCACGGTCGACGTGCGGGCGGCGGCCGGGGCGGCGCCGGGCCGCAGCGGGTGCGGGCCGATCTCCGGGAAGGCCGCCGTCACCAGGGCCACCCCCTCACCGCCCCGCCGCCGGACCAGCAGCGGCACCTCACCCGTCGCGTACCCGGCCAGGTCCGCCAGAGCGGCCGCCGCGGCCTCCGAACCGGGCACCCGCTCCAGCCGCCGGTGGGCGCTCAGCGCGGCCACCACGGAGTCGTCCCCGGACCGGCCCGCCGCCGTCACGGGCGGGCGCCCCACGACCACGACCCGCCCGCCCGCGTCGAGCAGCTCGGCCAGCCGGCGCGCCGTCCCCTCCTCCAGCACGCTCGCCGACGGCAGCAGCACCGCGCGGTACGCCAGGTCCCTGACCCGCAGGGCGCCATCGGCAATCCCGGCGCGCTGCACCGAGTCGTCGTCGACCACGTCGAAGGAGATCCCGTGCCGGTCCAGGGAACCGGCGTGCGGCGCGAGCCAGTTGTTCGTGCCGCACAGGTCCAGGTAGTGCCGCTGCGTCTCGTCGGCGGCGGCGTGTCCCTCGCCCAGCCGGCCGTCGCCGAAGTGCCGCACGGGCGCGTCCAGCGGCAGCAGCGCCTGCATGGTGGCGGTGGGGTGCAGCACCGCCACGTCGGCCGCGTAGCCGCCCCACGACATGATCGAGCAGATCCGCGCCACAGCCCGGGAGAAGGCGGGGTACTGCTTCCAGTACGGCTGGCGCCAGTCGGTGGACGGCGGCGCCCACTCGAACCAGCCGCCCGCGGTGCCGAAGTAACTGGCGTGCGGGTTGTACAGATTGGCGCCGCTGCGCAGGAACGGCAGCAGCCAGGCGTAGGTCTCCTCCAGCGTGCCGCCCCAGCCGGAGGAGTGGAACGCCTCGATCCACACCCGCTCGTGGCCGTAGAGGTGCGCCATCGAGGAGTGCACCTTGGAGTCGCCGTGATGATCGCTGCCCGCCGCGCTGTACCAGCGGTGGGTGCGGAAGTAGTCGGTGTAGATCTGTGTCGACTGCGCCGGGTGGCCCGCGCGGGCCGGGTGGCTCTGGTCGCTGCCCAGCAGCAGGCCCCGCTTTCGGTGCCAGTCGGCGAGCGGCCGGAACAGCGCCTCCTCGGTGAGCTCCGCCCGGACCGCGTAGTAGTCGGCGCGGACCTTCCCCTCCGGCACCCCGGCGTCCGTGCCGAACAACGCCGGCAGATGATCGAGCAGGTCGTAGCCCCGCCGGGTGCGGAACTCCTCGGCGAAGCGGTGGCTCCAGGCGTTCGTGCCGGGCAGTTCGTCCTGGAAGCTGCCCGCGACGACGGTGCCCAGGTACTCGGGCACCCGGCGGTCGTACTCGTGGTGGACCGTGTCCATCAACAGGCCGACGGCGTGCGGGTTCAGGTAGTCGAACGCGGTGGGGACGGCGGTAACGAGCCGCACCTGCGTCCCGTCACCGGCCGCGACGGCCCCGTCCGCGCCGAGGCCGAGGCGCCGGCCCCGCGCATCGTACGCGGCCAGGGGCGTGCCGGCCTCGCGCAGGCCAACCCTGCCCCGGTGGACCCGCACGGCGCGGCAGCGCAGCGCGAGCCCGGCCGCCTCCGGGTGACGCCGCGTCACCTGCCCCTGCACATTGGCGCCGGAGAAGCCGATCTGGTCGTAGAACCACAGGCGCGTGCCGAGTTCGCCGGCGATCTCGCAGGCGTCGGTGAAGCGGGTCCACCACTCCTCGCTGAACCAGGCCGGGTCGTCGGCCCGTGCGCCGAAGGCCGGGCCGGCCGGGGCCAGGTTGATGATCACGAGGTTGTGCACACCGCCCCGCGCGAACGCCCGCAACTGCCAGGCGAGTCGATCGCGGGTGACCTGCGCGCCCGACCACCACCACAGGGGTGTGGGGCCGAACGCACGCGGCGGGTCGTCGAACAGCTGCCGGAGCGCGGGGGAGAGCACGGGCGCGGTCCTTCCCCTAAAACGTTTTTATCCCGCTCTCACCGTAGGCGAGCTGGGGAAGTCACGCCAGAGCCGGAAACGGTTAGGGGGACGCCGACGTCATCCCACGCATCCGTGCGCGACACCTTGTTGCAACGTTTTCAGCGCTCTATATTCGCTGCGACCAGGCCCCGGAACCGCGATGTCACCAGACGACGGAGTCGCAGCATGGCCGGTACCCGACCCATCC
Source organism: Streptomyces sp. NPDC094143 (assembly GCF_040303825.1). NCBI lineage: Bacteria > Bacillati > Actinomycetota > Actinomycetes > Kitasatosporales > Streptomycetaceae > Streptomyces > Streptomyces sp. NPDC094143. The sequence goes on along the minus strand of NZ_JBEOTZ010000028.1, from coordinate 55,039 downwards.
CGAAACCGCTCTGGAAGGCCGCCGCCCTGTCGGGCATGGCCTCCTACCTCGACGCCGGGCTGATCGTGAGCATCTCCGTCAACCTGGCCATCTACCGCGACAGTTACGACATGGGCGTGTGGACGGCCGGGGCGGTCAGCGCGCTCGTCACCGGCTGCATCGCCGTCGGGTCCCTCGTCGGCGGACGGCTCGCCGACCTCTTCGGCCGCCGCCGCGTCTACAACTGGGACATCTTCTGCTTCGCGCTCGGCGCGCTCGTCATCACTCTGGCGCCTGATGACATCACCCTGCTGATCGGCGTCTTCGTCGCGGGACTCGCGGCGGGCGCCGACCTGCCGACCTCCCTGGCCGTGGTGTCGGACGCCGCCCCCTCCTGGGCGCGGGGCAGACTCGTGGCGTTCACGCAGGTCATGTGGATGCTGGGCATCACCGTCGCCGTCTTCCTCGGCTTCGTCCTGTCCACCACCGGCATGACCGGGGCCCGGCTCATCACCGGGCAACTGGCCGTCGCGGCACTCGTCACCTGGGCCCTGCGCTCCCGGCTGAAACTGCCGGCCGGGCACGGGACGGCCGGCACGGAGCCGCAGGACGCCCCGGAGGGCATCTCGCTGAGGAGCGTGTGGACCCGCGCCGCCCTGCTGCCGATGGCCGCGACGTTCGTCTTCTACGTCACCTGGGGCCTCGGTGCCAACACCTTCGGCCAGTTCGGCACCTACCTCCTCGTCACCGTCAGCGACGCCTCCCAGAGCCTGGCCACCGGCATCAACCTGGCCTTCATCCCCATCGGGGTCCTGCTGACCCTCGCCTTCGTCCGGGTCGCCGACACCCCCTGGCGCGACCGGCTCTTCCACGTGGCCGCGGTCGTGCAGATCCTGGCGTTCGTCATCGCGTCCCTCACCGCGGGCGCCCTCTCCGGCATGCTCGTCTTCTTCGTGCTCTACCAGCTCTCCAACCCCTTCGCCGGCGAGGCCAACTACAAGGTGTGGTCGCAGCTCACCCTGCCCGCCGACACCCGCGGCACCACCCAGGGCCTCACCTACGCCCTGTCCCGGGGCGTGTTCGCGATCGCCGCGTTCTTCACCCCCGCCCTCGCCGACCACAGCCCGTCCGTCCTGCTCTGGACTATCACCGCCTGCATGACGGCCGCGGCGTTCGCGGGCGTGTTCATCATCCGCGTCCTGGTCCCGCGTGTCCCGGGTGCGGTGCCCGGCAGAGCGGACCTGCGCGTCACCAGTCCCTGAGCCGCAGCAGGCCGACCCGACAAGGAGCACGACCATGGCAACGACCGCGGATCACACGGCCGTACGGGCCGCCGCCCTGCACGACCTGCTCCCACCGGTCACCCGGCGCCCCACCCGTATCGGGCTGGTCGCCGGCGGACTCGGCGCCTACTGGCCGCAGTTCCCCGGCCTCCTCCCGCAACTGAAGGAGTCCGCCGCCTACGTCGCCGAGCGGTTCCGGGCCATGGACGCGGAGGTGACCGACGCCGGGTTCATCTCCGACGCGCAGGAAGGAGCGCGCGCCGCCGAGCAGTTGCGCCGCGCCGACTGCGACCTGATCGTGCTGTTCCTGACGACCTACCTCACCTCCTCCATGGTGCTGCCGATCGCCCGGCGCTCGCACACCCCCGTGCTGGTCATCGACCTCCAGCCGACCGAGCGGATGGACCACGCCTCCTTCGACACCGGGGCCTGGCTGGCCTACTGCGGGCAGTGCCCCGTCCCCGAGGTCGGCAACGTCTTCCGGCGCGCCGGCGTCCCCTTCCGTTCGGTGTCGGGCTGGCTGCGGCAGGAGTCCGCCTGGCGGCGCATCGAGCGGTGGATCCGGGCCGCGCACGTGCGTGCCGCGCTCCGGCACGCCCGGCACGGCCTCATGGGGCACGTGTATCCCGGCATGCTCGACGTGCAGACCGACCCGACCCTGCTGGCCGCGACGTTCGGCTCGCACGTGGAGGTGCTGGAGTTCGACGACCTGCGGCACCGCGTCGAGCGGGTGACCGAGACCGAGACGCAACAGCGCATGGCGCTCGCCCGACAGGTCTTCACCCTGGACGACAGCGTGGACGAGGAGGACTTCGCCTGGGGCGCGACCGTCTCGGTCGCCCTCGACCGGCTCGTGGAGGACTTCGCGCTCGACAGCCTCGCCTACTACCACCGCGGCCTCGACGGCGAACTGCACGAGCGGCTCGGCGCCGGCATGATCCTCGGCGCCTCCTTGCTCACCGCCCGGGGCGTGCCCGCCGCCGGCGAGTACGAACTGCGCACCTCCCTCGCTCAGCTGGCCTCCCAGAGCATCGGCGCCGGAGGGTCCTTCACGGAGATCCAGGCCCTGAACTTCGAGGACGGCGTGGTGGAGATGGGCCACGACGGGCCCGCCCACCTCGCCGTCGCCTCCCGCGACCCGCTGCTGCGCGGCCTCGGCGTCTATCACGGCAAGCGCGGCTGGGGCGTGAGCGTGGAGTTCGACGTCCGGCACGGGCCCGTCACCCTGCTCGGACTGGGCCAGGACGCCGATGGCAGCCTGTCCTTCGTCACCTCCGAGGGCACCGTCGTCCCCGGACCGCTGCTGGAGATCGGCAACACCACCAGCCGGGTCGACTTCGGCCGGGATCCCGGCGAGTGGGTCGACGCGTGGAGCGCCACGGGCGTGGGCCACCACTGGTCCCTCGCGGTCGGCCACCACGCCGAGGACTTCGGGGCGGCGGCCAGCCTGCTGGGCATCGGACACCGGCACGTCTGACGGGACGGCAGGACGGGACGGCAGGACGGACGGGATGGGTGTCGTTCCCGCCCGGATGTGGGTGCGGGCACCGATGGTCGCGCCACCGGTGCCCGTGTGAGGCTGGCAGCGTCGTCCGAGCCGACCACGCTTGAGCCGACGGCCGTCAGCCGTGCGGCGCACGACGACGCCCCCCGCACCGCCCACCAAGGAGGAGCCCTTATCCGTCCCCGCACGATGAAACGATCCGCCCGCCGCGGACGAAGGCGGTGACCCGTGGGACACGCTGACAGCCTGCTCGCCATGGGCGGTGCCTTCCTCGCCGCCGCCTTCCTCGCCCGCCTCGGCGGCAGGATCGGACTCCCGACGATCCCGCTGTTCATGCTCGCCGGCATCCTGCTCGGACCGCACACCCCGGGCCTGGTCATCGTCGAGGACGCACACGACTTCGAGATGCTCTCCGCGCTCGGACTGGTGCTGCTGCTGTTCTACCTGGGCCTGGAGTTCCACCTCGACGACCTCAGAAGCGGCGGCCGGCGCCTGCTGACCGCGGGCGGCATCTACCTGCTGCTCAACGTCGGCGCGGGCCTGGCCTTCGGCTTCGCCCTGGGCTGGGGGGTCCGGGAGGCCCTCGTCCTCGCCGGTGTCCTCGGGATCTCCTCGTCCGCCATCGTCACCAAGATCCTCATCGACCTGGGCCGCATCGGCCGCCCCGAGACACGGCTCGTCCTCGGCGGACATGGGCGACATGGTCCTGCAGGGCGCCAAGGCCTTCGGCTTCCTGCTGGCGCTGGCCGCCGCGGCCCGCTACGCCGCCCGCCTGGTCGGGCGGCTGATCGCGACCCGCGACGACGAACTCCTCGTCATCAGCTTCCTCGGCGCGGCCGTCCTGGTGGCCGGAGTGTCCGAGGCCCTCGGAGTCGCCGACGCCATCGGCGCGTCATGGTCGGCCTGATCCTCGCCGGCACACCCTCCGGCCCACGCGTCCGGGACCTGGTGCACCCGCTGCGCGACGCCTTCGCGGCGATCTTCTTCTTCGCCTTCGGCCTGTCCATCGACCCCGGCGACCTCCTGTCCGTCGCCGGCCCGGTCGCCGCGGCGGCCGCGCTGACCGTCGTCATGAACGTCGCCGCGGGCCTCCTCGTCGCCCGCCTCTACCGCTACGGCACCGAGCCCGCCGCCGAGATCGCCACCACGCTCGTCGCCCGCGGGGAGTTCGCGCTGATCCTGGCCGCCATGGCCGCCACCGCCGGACTGGACGCCCGCCTCGCCCCGTTCATCGCCGGGTCCGTCCTCGTCCTCGCGGTCCTCGGGCCCATCGCCGCCGGACGTGCCCACCTGCTCGCCCGCGCGCTCCGGGCCGGCCAGGGCCTGCTGCCCGGCCGCACGTCGCACGACCGGGGCGCCATGGACCCGGCGGACGACACCCCGGCCGGCGGCACTCCCTCCGTGCCCGAGCCCGCCGAGGCCGAGCGCTGACGACACCGCGGGGGAGCGTCGGGCCGCGGCACCGCGGGGGAGCCCCGGGCGCAGTGCTCTCCTCGCGGTTGCTCGCGCTCGGTGACGCCCCGGGAGGCGTTGCCATCCGTGACACCACCCATGAGCGGAGCGAACACCCGCCCGCCGCCCGGCGTTCGTGGGGCGCGGCCACCGGGAAGAATGAGGGCAGGGCCTGATGGCGGACGCCTCTGGAGGGGGGAGACGCTGAAGCCCCGGTGGGACGGCGGCGGCAGGCTGTCCCCCGTCGCACCGTCACAGGGCCCGGCACCCAGGACGTGTCATGGCGTCGGCCGTGCCCTGCCCCCCAGCGCTGCCGGGTTCCGGAAGGAGTCGCCGTGCCCCCGCCCGAAGACGAACGTCTGGTCGACCTCGCAGCGCGCCTGGAGCGTGAGGACCCCCGGTTCGCCCGCGCCCTGCGGTCCGGCCGCCCGGTCCGGCCCAGGCAGTACCGGCGCACCGGTGCCTGGTGGGGCCTCGCCCTCGGTGTGACCGTCCTCGGGTCGGGCATCGCCCTGTCCCAGGGCCTGCTCATCGCCTGCGGACTGGTCCTGGCCGGCCTGACGGCCCAGCTGGTCGACCCGGACCCGGCCCGCCGGGGCCACCGCGGACCGAGGTAGCGGTCGGGCACCCGGACGCTACAGCCCGGCCCACTTCCGCGGCAGCGCCTCGCGCTCCTGGGGCGCGGGAGTGCCCCTCCGCCGCGTGTGCGCGGCCCACGCCAGGAGATCGGCTACGTCGGCGCTGCCCTCGGCCAGCCGCCGGAGGAGCGCGGGGGACAGCTCGTACTCCGCCGGCGGGTAGCTGCCTCCGGGGACGGCCGCGTGCGCGTTGCCCCCGTCGGTGCCGGGCACCGCGATGCCGTCCTCGGTCAGTCACACCCCGGGCCCCCTCCCCCAGGGGCTCGGCCGCCGTGGGAGACGGTGCCCGGAGGCGGAGGTCGCGGCTCTCTCGGGAGCGGCGCGGCGAGGGCAGGGATGCCGCCGTCAGAGTGGGGGCGTAACCCATGTGAACGCCCCGGATGGTGGGACGGCCCGGCATGACTGACGGTGGTTCACGTCGGGACCGGGTCTCGTGAGCTGGCGCGGCGTCAGCTGCCCGGTCGGCGACGAAAGGACTCACTGATGCGCTCTGCCCGAATGCTGCTCGCGACGGCCACGGCCACGGCCGCACTCGCGATCGCCGCACCCACCGCCTGCGCCGAGGCGATGGGTGACTGGGACCACGACACCACTTCGTACAGCAAGGAGCACCACAAGGACGGCAAGCACCACGAGCCGCGCGGCGGGATGCACACGGGCGGCGGGGCGCTGACCGGGCTGACCGCGGACGACGACTCGAGCCACGACGAGAACGGTTACGGCGACCACCGTGACGACGAGGGCAAGCACGAGGAGCACGGCAAGGACGACGGGCACGACGAGAACTCCTGGAACGCCAAGGAAGACCGGTACGAGGAGCACGGCAAGCACGACGGCCACGACAAGCCGCGTGGCGGGGTGCACACCGGTGGCGGAGCCCTGACCGCGGTGAACGCGGACGACAACTGGGACAACCACGACGCCGAGGACCCCTGGGGCGACAAGCAGGAAGGGAACGCCTACGGCGAGAAGCACGAGGAGAACGGCAAGCACGAGGAGAACAGCAAGCACGAGGAGAACGGCAAGCACGAGGAGAACGGCAAGCACGAGGAGAACGGCAAGCACGAGGAGAACGGCAAGCACGAGGAGAACGGCAAGCACGACGAGAACGGCAAGCACGAGGAGAACGGCAAGCACGACGAGAACGAGAAGGGCTCCTGGCACGGCAAGCACGACAAGCCGCACGGTGGCATGCACACCGGTGGCGGCGGACTGGCCGGCGCACCGGGCGTGACCGCCGGCGGCCTCGCCGTGCTGGCGGCGGCCGGCACCGGCCTGTACGTGCTGCGCCGCCAGCGGGCGTCGCAGGGTGCCGCATGACGGGTGCCTGACGCCACAAGCGCCGCGGCCGCCGCACGCCTCCGGGCGTCGCGGCGGCCCGGCTCGTCCTCCCGCGGGTCGCGCCCGCTGCCGCGCCCGACCCGTCGCCGTGCCCGAATGAGGTGGTTCCCGATGGCAGCCAGTCCCGACTCCCCGGCCGAACCCGCTCCCGCCCCGAAGCAACGGCGGCTGCGCACCGCCGTGACGGCGGTCTGGATCGCGGCCGCGCTCCTGCTGACCGCGCACCTGGTCGGCGGCCGCGGCACGTCGTCCGACGCGGGCGGCCCGCCGCACGCCCCGCCGGCCACCGCCTCCGCCGTGCCCGACGGATCCGCCGCCCCGGCGGCGCGGCCGTCCGCCGCGTCCGAGGCCGCCGCGCACCTGCCGCGGTCCAAGCCGGTCCGCCTGCTCATCCCGAAGATCGACGTCGACGCGCCCTTCACCGACCTGGCCATCGGCCGGTCGGGGCAACTCGACCCGCCCCCGCCCGACGACACCAACCTCGTCGGCTGGTACGCCAAGGGCCACTCGCCCGGCGAGGCCGGAACCGCGATCATCGCCGGGCACGTGGACACCACGACCTCACCGGCGGTGTTCGCCCGGCTCGGCGAGCTGAAGAAGGGCGACCGGTTCCACGTGAACCGGGCCGACGGCAGCAGGGCCACCTTCGTCGTCGACCACAAGGAGTCGTTCCGCAAGGACGCCTTCCCCAGCGAGCGCGTCTACGGCGACACCCCCGACGCCCAGGTCCGCCTCATCACCTGCGCCGGCGCCTACGACCGTCGGGCCCGGGACTACACCGAGAACCTCGTGGTCTTCGCCCACCTCGTCTGACTTCCGGTCCTCCCGCCTGACTTGGTGTTTTACAGTGACTGCCACCAGTTCAGGCGACTGTGCGACCTGTGAGGTATTCGCTAACCATGACGACCGAAACGTTTGAGTTCCAGGTAGAGGCCCGTCAGCTGCTGCAGCTGATGATCCACTCGGTCTACTCGAACAAGGATGTCTTCCTGCGCGAACTCGTCTCCAACGCCTCCGACGCGCTCGACAAGCTGCGTCTGGAGAAGCTGCGGGACGATTCGCTCGACGCCGACGTGTCGGACCTGCACATCGAGATCGACGTCGACAAGGAGGCCCGCACCCTCACAGTGCGGGACAACGGCATCGGCATGTCGTACGACGAGGTCGGGCAGCTCATCGGGACCATCGCCAAGTCGGGCACGGCGACCCTGCTGAAGGAGCTGCGCGAGGCCCAGGACGCGGCCGGGGCCGAGGGGCTGATCGGACAGTTCGGTGTCGGCTTCTACTCCGGCTTCATGGTGGCGGACGAGGTCACGCTGGTCACCCGCCGGGCCGGAGAGGACCAGGGCACCCGCTGGAGCTCGCGCGGCGAGGCCACCTACACCCTGGAGCGTGTCGACGACGCCCCGCAGGGCACCTCCGTCACCCTCCACCTGAAGCCGGCCGACACCGAGAACCAGCTCCACGACTACACCTCCGAGTGGAAGATCCGGGAGATCGTCAAGCGGTACTCGGACTTCATCACCTGGCCCATCCGGATGATCCCGGAGGCCGGTGAGGGGCAGGAGGCGCCCGAGCCGGAGACGCTGAACTCCATGAAGGCCCTGTGGGCCCGCTCGCGCGACGAGGTCTCCGACGACGAGTACCACGAGCTGTACAAGCACATCAGCCACGACTGGCGCGAGCCGCTGGAGACGATCCGGCTCCAGGCGGAGGGCACCTTCGAGTACCAGTCGCTGCTGTTCATCCCCGCGCACGCGCCGCACGACCTGTTCACCCGGGACTTCAAGCGCGGTGTCCAGCTGTATGTGAAGCGCGTCTTCATCATGGACGACTGCGAGGAACTGCTGCCGCCCTACCTGCGATTCGTCAAGGGGGTCGTCGACGCGCAGGACCTCTCGCTGAACGTCTCGCGCGAGATCCTGCAGCAGGACCGGCACATCCGGATGATGCAGCGCCGGCTGACGAAGAAGGTGCTGTCCACGGTCAAGGAGATCATGACCAAGGACGCCGACCGCTACGCCACCCTCTGGCGCGAGTTCGGCACGGTTCTGAAGGAGGGCCTGGTCACCGACTCCGAGAACCGCGACGCCCTGCTCGCCGTCGCCTCGTTCACGACCACGCACGGGGACGAGCCGACCACGCTCGCCCAGTACGTGGAGCGGATGAAGGACGGCCAGGAGGACATCTACTACCTCACCGGCGAGTCCCGGCAGAGCATCGAGAACTCCCCGCACATGGAGGCGTTCCGTGCCAAGGGCATCGAGGTGCTGCTGCTCACCGACGCCGTCGACGAGGTGTGGGTCGACGCCGTCGGCGAGTACGAGGGCAAGAAGCTGCGGTCGGTGGCCAAGGGCGAGATCGACCTGGACGCCGAGGAGGCGGAGAAGGCCGGCGAGGAGCGGGAGAAGCAGGCCGAGGAGTACGCCGGTCTGCTCGGCTGGATGCGCGAGCAGCTGGACGAAGAGATCAAGGAGGTGCGTCTGTCGACCCGGCTCACCGTCTCCCCGGCCTGTGTCGTCTCCGACGCGCACGACCTGACCCCGGCCCTGGAGAACATGTACCGGGCTATGGGCCAGGAGGTGCCGCGGACGAAGCGGATCCTGGAGCTCAACCCGGGTCACCCGCTGGTGAAGGGCCTGAACCAGGCCTACCAGGAGCGCACGGACCGCTCGGAGCTGGCCGAGTCCGCGGAACTGCTGCACACCCTCGCGGTGCTCGCCGAGGGTGGCCAGCCGAAGGACCCGGCGAAGTTCGTGAAGCTGGTGGCGGACCGCCTGGAGCGCACGCTGTAGCCGTCACGCCGTCACGCCGTCACGCCGTCACGCCGGTGTCGCGTCGCTCCGGCGAGGGACGGATCAGCGGGGGTCCGGGGCGTCCGCCGTCCGCGCGCCGGGCGGGGGCGTCCCGGTGCCCGGCGGGACGACTTCGCCCTGGACCACCCGCGGCGCGGGGGCCGTCCCGGCCTCCTGGTCCTTCGCGGCCCGGGCCTCGGCCTTGAGGATGCGGGCCGCCTTGCCGGCCGAGCGCGTCAGCTCGGGGAGCTTCCTGATCCCGATGACGGCTATGACGACGATGAGGATGATCGCGAGCTCGCTCAGTCCGAACATGGTGTCCTGTCCTTTCTCGCCCGGGCCGGGCACGGCGCGAGCGTATCGGGCGGGGAGCAGGGGGTGATCGCCGCCTCGGGACGCGCCCCCGGGTGCCGGCGCAGGGCCGCCAGCGGCAGTGCGGTCCCCGCGGCGAGTCCGGTCAGGGCCGCGACGAGGGCCACGCTCCAGCCGGCCGTGACGAGCGAGCCGGGCAGCGCCCCGGCGCACCCGCCGCCCGCAGCGCGCCGCCACCGTCATGGCGACGGCGTGCGCGAGCGCGGCGCGGATGTGCGCGCTGCCCAACTCCCACGAGGTGCTCCTTGTTGGCGTGTGCGGTGGTGTCGCTCCGAAATCTACATCAGTGTAGAAGATGACGGGGGCGGTCCGGCGGATCTATACGATGTCCGCACGGGCAGCGCAGTGCGGCGGAAGGGAGGCAGGGCAGTGACGGATCCCCGGCAGCGTCCCCGGCGGGGACAGGGCGAGCTGGAGGCGCTGGTGCTGTCGGCGCTGCGGGAGGCGGACGGTCCGGCCACGGCCGGCTGGGTGCAGGAACGCCTCGGCGGCGACCTCGCGTACACGACGGTGATCACGATCCTGACCCGGCTGCTGGGCAAGGGCGCGGTCACCCGGGAGCGGGTCGGCCGGTCCTTCGTCTGGACGCCCGCCTCCGACCAGGCGGGCCTGGCCGCCCGGAAGATGCGCAAGGTCCTGGACGCCGAGAGCGACCGCGAGGCCGTGCTGGCCAGCTTCCTCACCGGCCTCGGCCCGGACGACGAGCGGCTGCTGCGCGACCTGCTGGACAAGGCCCAGACGAGGAGGCCGCCCGGGTGACCGGCAGCCGCCGCACGGTGGCCCGCGCCATCGGCACCGCCGCGCTCGTCTCCCGGGGCACCCCGGCGCCGGCGCTGTTCGGTCCGGCACCGGCGGCGCGCGACTGGCCCCCGGCCTTCACCTCGGTGGGGCTGGCGGCGTGGGCTGCGGCGGCCGGGACGGCGGTGTCGGCGATGTCGTCCGCGAACTCGGCCGTCACGATGGTGTTCATCCTGCACGCGGCGGCGCCGCTCTGACAGGCCTCGCGGCGGGCCTCGGCCTCTCACCGACATTCAGGGCATCGTCCGGCGCGGATACGCCGTGTCTCGTGGCGAGGTGTGCGGGGCCGGGAGGAAGGACGGCCCCGGCGGAAGGCGGCCGGGCCGCCGCCCGCCCGTACCACGTCCTCCGTCCGCGGGCCGGCCTCACCGACGCGCCCGGCGGCACCCTCGTGCTCTGCACCGACGCTGCCGCCGGGCCCGGACGACCAAGGCCGCGGCGGCACCGCCGCACGGGGCGCGGTCAGCTCACGGAGCAGGCCGCGCCGTTCAGGGTGAACGCGGTCGGGCTGGGGTTGGAGGCCCCCCGGGTCGCCGTGAAGCCCAGGGTGACCGAGCCGGCGGCGGGGACGGTCGCCGTGTACGGGGCGGCCGCCACACTGACGTCGGAGCCGCTCTGCGTGGCCGTACCGCCCCAGAGGCTGCTGATCCGCTGGCCGTCCGGGAAGGTCCAGCGCAGCGTCCAGCCGTTGATCGCGGACGTCCCGGTGTTGCGCAGGGTGATCTCGCCCTGGAAGCCGCCGGGCCAGCTGCCCGTCACCCGGTAGCCGACCCCGCACGCCGACGGGGTGCCGCCGGGGGCGGTCGTCACCGTCACCGTGCCCGAGCGGGGCGAGCGGTTGCCGGCGGCGTCACGGGCGTAGACGGCGAAGGTGTGGACGGTCGCGGGGGACAGGCCGGTCAGGGTCGCGGTGGTGCGGGTCGTGCTGTTCACGACCGTCTCGGTGCCGCCGCTGATCCGGACGACGTCGTAGCCGGTGACGCCCGTGGCGTCGGTGGCGGCGTCCCACGTCAGGGTCGCGGAGGAGGACGTCACCCCCGAGGCGGCCGGGGTGCCGGGGGCCGTCGGGGCAGTGGTGTCGCCACCGCCGGAGGAGTAGATCGCGGCCTCCTTTGCGGTGGCGGCGATGCCGTTCGGGCCGTTGAAGAGCCGCTGCCCCCAGCTGGTGAGCTGGTTCGGGTCGAAGTTCGTGACCATGTCCAGATACTCGACGCCGCCGCCGTTGCCGCTCCAGGACCAGCCGAGGTAGCCCAGACGGAGCTGCTGGGTGACGGCCAGGATGGTGTCCTCGTCGGGGTTGCCGTCCGAGTGGTCGTGGCCGAACTCGCCGACCACGATGGGGAGTTTCGCGGTGACGAAGCGGTTGAGGTAGTCGGTGATCTCGGCGGCCGTGTCGAAGACGCCGTACATGTGGATCGAGAAGACGGTGTTGGCGTCCGGGTCGGCGGCGAAGACCGAGGCGGCGTTGTCGCGCATGGTGAACGCCCAGTCCTGGCCCCAGTTGGGCGCGTCGACCATGATCGTGTGGTCGAAGCCGGCGGTGCGCAGCTTCTGGATCGCCGCCTTCGTGTCGGCCGTCCACGCCGAGTAGTTCGTGTTGCCGTACGGCTCGTTGCCGATGTTGACGATGACGTAGTCCTCCTGGCCGGTCAGCGCGCTCTGCACGCTGATCCAGTAGTCGGCGGCGCGGGAGAGCGTGACGGCTCCGCTCTGCTCGCCGTAGCCGGTGGTGTCGTGCACCTCCAGGACGCAGATCAGCCGGTTCTGCTTGCACTGCGCGACCACGTTCGCCACGTCGGCGGTGTCGTTGCGGGTCCAGCGGTCACCGCTGGAGAGCACCACGCGGACGGTGTTGGCGCCCTTGGCCTTGATGTGGGCGAGGGAGCTGATCCGGTCCGGGTACCAGGTGTGCGCGTGATTGACGCCGCGCATCACGAAGTCGTTCCCGGAGGCCTCAAGGAGCCGGCCGTTCTCGACACGGAAGCCGGCGGGGGCGGCGTGGGCCGGGGTGGTGAGGGTGAGGAAGGACAGGAGCAGGCCGAGCAGGACGGTGGCGACGGTGGCCGGGCGAGGGGCTGGAAGCGGTACTCGGGATTTCATGGCGGCTCCGGGTGCGGGGTCGGGTGGGGGTGTGCGCTGCGGGTGGTGCGGTGGTGCCAGTGGTGCAGGGGTCCTTCGGCCGGCCGTCGGGTTCGCTGCCCGGCCGGGTCGCTCGTGGTGGGGCGTGTGGTGCCGTACGGGGCGGGGACCGCTGGTCCGTGGCTGCCGGTTGCCGCAGCCCGGGCGGGAGCGACCGGGAGGTGGAGTTGGTGCGCGGGTGCCACCGGCCCGGCCGGGTGTCAGGAGGCCGGGGCCCCTACCGTGCACGTGACGGTCGCCGCCGGGGCGTGGGCGGTTGCCGGGGCGGTGGCTACGAAACCGAACGTGGCGCTCGCGCCCGGGGCCAGCGCACCGTTCCAGCCCGCGTTCGCGACGGTGGCCTTGCCGTCCGCGGCCGTGCCGAGCGTGCCGTTCCAGACCTGGGTGAGACGCGCGCCGCCCGCCGGAACGACGGTCGCGGTCCAGCCCGCGGTGGCGGAGGCGGCGGTGTTGGTCACCGTCACCTCGCCCTGATAGCCGCCCTGCCAGGCGGAGACGGCCCGGAAACGGGCGGTGCAGGCGGCGGGATCACCGGGATCACCGGGGTCGCCGGGGTCATCCGGGCCCTGCGGGACGCCCGCGTCGAGGACCGCCGCCAGGGCCGGGAACCAGCGAGCGGCGATCTTCGCGTCGCCGGAGGCGTTGGGATGCACGCCGTCGTAGGTGTCGGTGGCCGTGCTGAAGCCCGTCCACTGGTCGACCACGGTGACCGGCGAGCGGTCGGTGCTCGTCGCCCGCGCCCATGCGGGAATCCGCGCGTTGAAGTCGACGACGCGCTGCGCGCAGGCCGCACAACTGCCCGGGTTCATCGGGATGAGCTGCGCGACGAGGATCCGCATCTCCGGGTTGGCGGCCCGCATCTGCCCGACCAGCCGGGTGTAGGCGGCGAGGATGCGGTCGGGAGCGATGCCGCTCCACACGTCGTTCGTGCCGAAGTGCATGACAACGATGTCCGGGTCGGTGGCCGCGAGCCGGCCGGGCAGCAGGTTCTGGTCGGCCACGTGGGTGGCCAACTCGCCGCCGTGGCCCTCGTTGTCGCCGTCGTGGGCCTGGCCGCAGCCCTGCGGCGGGAGGGTGCCGACGAAGTCGATGTCCGTATAGCCGCTGCCGACCAGCCGGTTCCACAGCACGGCCCGCCAGCAGCCCGGCGAGCCGGTGATCGAGTCGCCGAGCGGCATGACGCGGACGGGGTCCGCGCCGGGGGCGGCCGCGGCGCGCGGGGCCGAGGTCAGACCGAGCGGGAGGAGCAGGGCGGCCAGCAGGCCGAGGAGCGGGACGAGCCGTGGGCGGGGGAACGTGCGGGGGGTTCTGCGCATGGTGGTCCCTTCCCTGGAGGATGTGGGAGCGCTCCCATGACATCAAGCCACCCTTGTCCGTGACGCGTCAAGAGGCGGGAGGGTGGAGCGCGCTGGGCGACCGGGACCGAATCCGGGCGGTCGAGCCCGTTCCCCGGCCGTCGAGGATGCGCAGTCGCCGGCCGGCCGACAAGGCTCGAAGAGCCAGCACGGACCAACGGCGGCCCGTACGCGCGGTGTTCAGGTCCGCGCGTGCGGGCCGCCCTGGCCGATGGAGAGGTCATGGAAAGGTCATGGTGACCAGGTCAGGCCGCCTCGCGGGCCCGTGTCACCGCCTTCCGCAGCAGGGGCCAGGCCAGCAGCACCACGATCACCGCGTAGACGGTCACCGCGAACGGCGTGTCGACCAGCCCCGTGACGCTGCCGTCGCTGATCTGCAGGGCGCGGCGCAGCTGCTGCTCCGCGCTCGGACCGAGGATCACGCCGATGACGGCGGGCAGCACCGGCAGCCCGTAACGGCGCATGCCGAAGCCGATCAGGCCGATGACCAGCAGGATCACCAGGTCGATCACCTCGCCGCCGACCGCGTAGGCGCCGACCGCCGCGAAGAACAGGATCCCGGCGTACAGGTACGGCCGCGGGATGCGCAGCAGCTTCGCCCACACCGGCGCCAGCGGCAGGTTGAGCGCGAGCAGCAGCACCATGCCGACGAACAGGGAGGCGATCAGGCCCCACACGAGGTCGGGTTCGCGCTCGAAGAGGAGCGGGCCGGGCTGGATGCCGTACTGCTGGAAGGCGGCCAGCATCACGGCCGCGACCGCCGTGGTCGGCAGGCCCAGGGTCAGCATCGACACCAGCGTGCCCGCGGCCGAGGCCGACGCCGCCGACTCCGGCCCCGCGACGCCCTCGATGGCGCCCTTGCCCCACTCGTCCTTGTGCTTCGACAGGCGCTTCTCCGTCACGTACGATAGGAAGGTGGGGATCTCCGCGCCGCCCGCCGGGATCGCGCCGAACGGGAACCCGATGAACGGGCCGCGCAGCCACGACTTCCAGGTGCGGCGGAGATCGCCGCGCCCCAGCCACGGCCGCCCCACCGGGATCGGCTCCGGCGGCCTGCGCCGCAGGTGCGCCGCGACCCACAGGGCCTCGCCGATGGCGAAGAGGCCGACCGCGACGATGACGACGTCGATTCCGTCCGCGAGTTGCAGCGAGCCGAAGGTGAGGCGCTGCTGGCCGGTCATCTGGTCCAGGCCCACCAGGCCCAGGGTGAGCCCGATGAGCAGGGAGGCCATGCCCCGGACCCGGGACGCACCCAGCACCGACGTCACCGCGATGAACGCCAGCACCATGATGGCGAAGTAGTCCGGCGCGCCGATGTCCACGGCCAGTTCGGCGACCGTCGGCGCGAGCGCGACCAGCAGGAGCGTGCCGACCATGCCGCCCGCGAAGTGGCCGATGGCCGCCGCTGCCAGCGCCTGAGCGCCCCGGCCGGACTTCGCCATGGGGTTGCCCTCCATGGCCGCCACCACCGCCGCGCTCTCGCCGGGGGTGTTGAGCAGGATGGAGGTCGTGGAGCCGCCGAACATGGCGCCGTAGTAGATGCCGGCGAACATGATGAACGCGCCGGTCGGGTCCAGCCCGTACGTCACCGGCAGCAGCAGCGCCACCGCCATCGCCGGGCCGATGCCCGGCAGCACCCCGATCGCCGTGCCCAGCAGGACACCGATCGCGGCCCAGAGCAGGTTGACCGGCGTGAGGGCCGTACCGAAGCCGTCCAGCAGGGAGTTGAGGGCGTTCATGTCACAGCACTCCCATCAGCGGACCGCCGGGCAGGGGCACTCCGAGCAGGTTGTTGAAGACGGTGTAGGTGACGAGGGAGAGCCCGGCCGCGATGAGCGGATCGCGGTCGACCCGGCGGCTGCCCAGCGCGAACGCCGCGCCCCAGAACAACAGGGCGCCCGCGACGGGGAAGCCGAGCGGCTCGATCAGCACGGCCGCGCCGAGGAACACCCCGGCCAGCAGCAGCACGGTGCGCCAGTCGGCGGGCTCCGACAGGTCGATGTCCTCACCGCCCTCGGCCTGGCCCCGGCCGCCGCGCAGCACGTCCACGGCGAGCAGCGCCGCGATCACGAGCAGGCCCGCCCCGACCACGACCGGCACGGTCCTCGGTCCGACCGGCCCGCGCTGGGCGATGTCGACGTCCATGGTGAGCGCGTCGGTCAGGACGAGCACACCGAGCGCCAGCAGCAGGACGCACACGCCGAGTTCCGAGTGCTCGTTCAGCCACGAGCGCCGCTCGCCCTCCCGCGCGGGGGGCTGGTCGGTGGTCCGCGTCGTCACAGTCCCAGCTCCTTCAGCACCGACACCACGCGCTTGTCCTCGGCGTCGAGGAACGCGCCGAACTCCTCGCCCGCGAGGAAGGCGTCGTCCCAGCCGTTCTGCTCCATGGCCTCGCGCCACTCGTCGGAGTCGTGCAGCTCCTCGATCAGCCGTACGAGCTTGGCGCGCTCGCCGTCCGTCAGCCCGGGCGGGGCGACGATGCCACGCCAGTTGGTGAAGTTCACGTCGTACCCGGCCTCCTTCAGGGTGGGCGCGTCCAGCCCTGCCACGCGCTCGGGGCCGGTGACCGCGAGGAGACGCAGCTCGCCCGCCTTGATCTGGTCGAGGTACTCGCCGACGCCGGAGACCCCGAAGGCGACCTTGTTGCCGAGGATGGAGGCGAGCAGCTCGCCGCCGCCGTCGAAGGGGATGTAGTTGACCTGCTTCGGCGGGATGCCGGCGGCGCGCGCCATCAGCATCGGCGCGAGGTGGTCGGGCCCGCCGGGGGAGGAGCCGCCCCCCACCGGCAGTTTGCCCGGGTTCTCCTTCCAGGCGCCGATCAGGTCGTCGATCGTCTTGTACGGGGAGTCCTTGGCGACCACGACGACGTCCTGCTCCTCGGTGAGCCGGGCGATGGGCGTGGTGTCGCCGAGCGTCTTCGGGGCGTCGTTGGAGCGGACGGCGCCCACGACGCCGAGGCCCATGGACATGGCGAGTTTGCCGTTGCCGTGCTCGCTCACCAGCCGGCTCAGGCCCACCGTGCCGCCGGCGCCGGGCAGGTTGAACACCTCGATGTTGTGGGTGAGTCCGGCGTCCTCGGCGTTCTTCGCGGCCGTGCGGGCCGTGATGTCGTAGCCGCCGCCCGGCGTGTTGGGGACCATGAAACGCAGGCCCGGGATCTGTGTGCCGGTCTCGGCCCCGCTGCCGGTGGTCAGCAGCGGCGGTCCGACGAGCACGAGCACGGCGGCCCCGAGCAGGGCGAGGGGAGTGCGCAGGCGCACGAGTGCCACCACCTGTCGGTACGTCGTTGCGGGTAGGTCGATGCCCTGTGGGGGAGGGTGAGGTGGGCCACATGGTGCCCGGCCGGCGACATGGTGTCTCGCTTGCGGAATCAACGGAGGTTGTGGTCGTTGTGGTCGCGGCGGAGCGACCGCCGCGGTCGTCGTCCGAAGACGCGGGAGCCCCGGCCGTGCGGCCGGGGCTCCGTCACTCGGGGCCGGTTAGTCCGTGTGCACCTCCAGGGCGGCCCGCACGGCGGACTCCAGGGCCCCCTCGATCCACGCCGGCTTGACCGAGGTGTGGTCCCCGGCGAAGTGCAACGGCCCTTCGGCCGCCGGGATCACGGGCAGCAGTTCCGTGTGCTGTCCGGGCAGCAGCACGGATGCCTCCCCGTAGGCGTACGGGTCGCGCAGCCAGCTCTGGGTACGGCCCGCGCCGGTGTAGAACACCTCGACGCGCCGGCCGTAGACCTGCTGCAGACCGCACAGCGCGTGCGGATAGCGCGCCTCGTCGTCCAGGGAGTCCCAGCGCAGGGCGTCGTCCGCCCAGCTGTAGGAGGCCAGGACCACACCGCCCGCGCTGCCCCGGACCGGGTGCGAGGGGTTGAACATGAAGCGGTTGGCGTTGTCCGACACCGAGCCGCCGCCCACCACACCGGCCGCCTCCGGCTGGTCGCGGCCGATCGCGCGGTTGGCGGCGTAGTGGGTGCGCTGGGCCGCCGTGATGTGCCCTTCCGGCACGGAGGGATGCGCGCCGAGCAGGCTGCCGTCCGCCGGGGCCCGGCCCGTGCGGTACGCCTCGTACAGGCCCGGCCTGACGGCGTTCAGTTCGCGCTTCCAGTCGTCCTCGTCGAACTCCCACCAGCGGCGGCTGAATTCGAGCAGCACCTTGGTCGCGCTGTCGTAGTGCAGCTCGCACACCGCGCGCCGCTTGCGGTACGACAGCGGCGGGTCGATCTGCACGTGGCGCAGCCCGGAGAAGGGCACCGTGACCACGGCGACGTCGGCGGTGAACTGCTCGCGGACCACCGGTCCGTCGCGGCCCTCGGACACGGTGTCCACCCACACGTGCGGTCCCTTGCTCCGCACGTGCCCGTCCTCCGGCGACGGGCGGTCGGGGTGGTGGTACTGGATGCGGGTCACCCGGCGGTCGAACCGCACCTCCTTGCGCACCCGTTCCAGCAGCGCGTCCGGCAGTACGGCCGTGCCGCCCTCCAGTTCGTAGAAGGGCGTGTCGGGGCTGATGAGAGAGGAGCCGATGAAGCTGTGGATGAACGACAGGGGCAGGCGTGAGGTGAGGTTCTCCAGGGTGCCGATCAGGTCGACGGTCCGCTCGTCGAGACCGGCGTGCTCGGTGAGGAAGCGGAACATCGACCAGTCGCCGAACCTCTGCACCACGCGGGCCCAGCCCCGCAGCCGTTCGGGCAGGGGCTTGTCGACGCGCTTGCCGTCCGGGCCGACACGGCTGAACTCGTCGCGCACCGGGTCGAGGGCGGCGCGCAGGATGGCGGCGGCCGGGGTGTCCCAGTGGGCCTTCGGGACACCGAAGGAGCGGTTCACACGCCGGGGCGAGCGGGCGTAGTCGGCACGCCGCACCCGGATGCCGTTGACGTGGATCCAGGTGCGCGCGGCGGGGCGCCCTTCCTCGTCGACGTCGACGTAGTGGAAGCGCCGCTTCTTCAGGTCGAGCTGGTCGATGAGCTGCATCACAAGCGGGTGGCTGCCGGGCAGGCGCATCGCGCCCGCCTCGGCGTACTGGCGGGGGTCGGCGAACGGCTGCGCGGCGCCTTCGTGCCCGCCCTTGCGGAAGGTCTTGACCCGGCCGCCCGCCCGGTTGCCGTTGGCCTCCAGGACCGTCACCCGGTGCCCCGCCCGCTTCAGCAGCCAGGCGGTCACCAGCCCCGCCGGGCCCGCGCCGATGACGAGGACGTCCTTGGGGCGGGTCCCGCGGGCCGGCAGCCCGTCCCGCAGGACGCGCTGGTAGCGCGGGACGAGTGGGCGGTCGTCGGAGTCGAGGACGAGCAGAGCCCGGGCGACGGCGAGGCACCGCTCGGGGTCGGCACCGCGTGGCGCGCCGGGGGCGGCCGGCGCGGCCGGCGCGGGCAGGGCCGTGGCGGTACCGCCGGTGAGGGCCGTCGCGACGGTGGCCGTGCCGGCCACCGTCGCGAAACTCCGCCGGGAGAGCCCGCCGTCGGGGCGTGCCACCGCGTGGTCGGGGCGTGCCACCGCGTGATCATCAGTCATGGCGAACTTTGTAGCGTCGGCCGTTCACCGGGCGCCGCGCTTCGGCCGGGCAATGACCCCAAGGAGCGAATCCGGGGCGAAACCCGCACGTCACGTGGGTCGTTGCGCTCTCGGCGCGCCTGGGGAACCCGAAGGAATGAATGCCCGGCAAACCGCGCTCACCGCCCGCCACGTGCCCTCAGACTGCGACATGCGTACTCACACCCGCGCTCTCCGTCCGTCCGTGCGCCGCCCGCGCACGGCGGCGCCGACCGGCGCACGGGTGGCCCGGGGCGACGGAAGGGGAAGGGTGGCGCAGCGGCGCACTTCGTTCGGTGACCGGCTTCGGTACTGGTTCGACAGCACCCTGGCCCGCGGTGCCTCCGCCCTCGTCGGGTGGATGGCACTGTTGTGTCTGGCCGTCGTCGTCCCGGCCAGCGCGGCGGTGGTCTGGACCGACCCGGACGCGCCGCGGTCCCTGCCGGGCCGGCTGGCGCAGGTGTGGCACCTGACGGGGGAGACCCTGCGGCTGGGCGGTGCGACCGGCACGCCGCTGCGCGTGACGATGTCGGTGCTGCTCGCCCTGGTCGCGCTGCTGTACGTGTCGACGCTGGTCGGCCTGATCACCACCGCCCTCACGGAACGGCTCACCGCGTTGCGGCGGGGCCGCTCGACCGTGCTGGAACAGGGGCACGTCGTGGTCCTCGGATGGTCGGAGCAGGTGTTCACGGTGGTCGGCGAACTGGTCGCGGCCAACGCCAATCAGCGGCGCGCGGCGGTGGCGGTGCTGGCCGACCGCGACAAGACCGCGATGGAGGAGGCCCTCGCCACGAAGGTCGGGCCCGTCGGCCGTACGCGGCTGATCTGCCGCAGCGGCCCCACCACCGACCCGGCCGTGCTCACCCTGACCAGTCCTGCGACGGCCGGTGTCGTACTGGTGCTGCCGCGGGACGAGCCCGACGCCGACGCCGAGGTCGTCAAGACGCTGCTGGCGCTCCGGGCGGCCCTGGCAGGGGCGGAGAACCGGCCGCCGGTCGTCGCCGCCGTGCGGGACGACCGCTACCGGCTGGCCGCCTGCCTCGCCGCGGGGCCGGGCGGAGTCGTCCTGGAGAGCGACACGGTCACGGCCCGGCTGATCGTCCAGGCCGCCCGCCGCCCCGGGCTGTCCCTGGTCCATCAGGAGCTCCTCGACTTCGCAGGCGACGAGTTCTACCTGGTCGGCGAGGCGTCCCTGACCGGCCGCACCTTCGGCGACGCGCTGCTGTCCTATCCGACGTCCTGTGTGGTGGGGCTGGTGCGCGGCGACACCCCGCTGCTCGCTCCGCCGCCGCAGACGGCCATCGCCGCGGACGATCTGCTCATCGTCGTCTCCCGTGACGACGACACGGCCTGGCCGGGCGACTGCGGTCAGTGGGTCGACAAGGAGGTGATGGCGTCCGGTCCGCCGACGCCGGCGCGGCCGGAGCGGGTCCTGATGCTCGGCTGGAACCGCAGGGCGCCGCTCATGGTCGACCAGCTGCGCCGCCGCGCCCTGCCCGGGTCGGCCGTCGACGTGGTGGCCGACTGCGCGGAGGAGACGGTCCGGCAGGTGCGCGAGTCCGGCACGGGCCCGGTTCTGACCCTCCACCAGGGGGACGTCACCCGCCCGGAGACCCTGCAGCGTCTGGATGTGCACTCCTACGACAGCGTCATCGTCCTCGGCCAGGACCTCGCTCCCGGCGAGAGCGCGGACCACCCGGACAACCGCACGCTCGTCACGCTCCTGCTGCTGCGCCGGCTGGAGGAGGTCACCGGACGGGAACTGCCGGTCGTCACCGAGCTGGTCGACGACCGCAACCGGGCGCTGGCCCCCGTCAGCCCGGGCGCCGACGTGATCATCAGCGGCAAGCTCATCGGCCTGCTGATGGCGCAGATCTCCCAGAACCGGCATCTGGCGGCTGTCTTCGAGGAACTGTTCTCCGCCGACGGCACCGGCATCCGGTTGCGGCCCGCCGGCGACTACGTGCTGCCCGGGTGCGACACGGCCTTCGCCACCGTCGTGGCCGCGGCACGGCAGCGGGGCGAGTGCGCCATCGGCTACCGCAGCCACGCCGAGGCGTCGGCGGACCCCGGCCACGGCGTGCGCATCAACCCGCCCAAGGCGGAGCGGCGCCGCTGGACGGCGGGGGACGAGGTCGTGGTCGTCGGCAGGGACTGACGTCCCCCCCCGCCCGGCCGAATCGGTCCATCTGCCCGCCATCCGCCTGGAAAAACGAAGAATTCCGCCTGTGTGCGCGGCAAAAGCCCGGGCATCAGGAGTTGCGGAGGTAGATGACAATGGTTCCTTTGCTTCTTGTTCTGCTGCTGGCCCTAATCCTTTTCGGCGCCGGTTTCGCTCTGAAGGCCCTGTGGTGGATCGCGGTGATCGTGCTGGTGGTCTGGCTGCTCGGCTTCGTACTGCGCAGCGCGGACACAGGTGGGCGTAAGGGCCGCTGGTACCGCTGGTGACCCATCCGGCCCCGTTCCCCTGGCAGGGGAGGGGGTAAAGGGAAAAGGCCTGATTCTCCGTACGAAAGGGGTGCCTGTTCATGGCCGACACTCAGGACGTCGTCGAACTCATTCTCCAGGACCACCGGCGCATGGAAGACCTCTTCCGTCAGATGCGCAGCGTCGAAGCCGACCGCGAGGGTGCACTGCGTGAATTCTCGGACCTCTTGATCGCGCACGCGCTCGCCGAGGAGTCCAAGGTCTACCCGGCGCTCAAGCGCTACAAGAACATCGACGACGAAGAGGTGGAGCACGGCGAGCACGAACACGACGAGGGCAACGAGGCCCTCCTGGAACTCCTCCAGGTGGAGGAGGTCGGCTCCGACGAGTGGGACGAGAAGCTCGAGGAACTGGTGCAGGCCGTGACCCACCACGCCGACGAGGAGGAACGCACCATCCTCAACGGCGCACGCGAGAACGTGGCGATGGAGCGGCGCGAGGAGCTCGGCCGGGAGTTCTGGCAGGAGCGTGAGCGGCAACTGAAGGCCGGCTGCGGCTCCGTCGACAACGTACGCAAGATCGTCGAGTCCTGAGGGACCCGGCACCACCCGTGAGGAGTCCGGACCGTCACCGGTCCGGGCTCCTCAGTGCGCTGACGGCCGGTGGGCGCGGCGCAGTCGCGGTCCCGCCCCGGAAGGCGCCCCGTGGCCAGCACCTTCGCCCGGCCGGTCCCGGAATGCGCGCGCCGAGGTCGTGTGTCACGGGCCCGACAGCGGATCGCGGGCGCGCCGCGCGTCACGCCAGTAGACCTCGGGGTCGCGCGGAGCGGCACGGTCGCCGCAGAGGATCGCCGTCTGCGCGCTGCCGTACGCGGAGTCGGTGCCGACGCCCCGTTCCCGGTGGGGCCAGGTGAGGCGCGGAAACGCGGGTTCGGTGGCTGCGGCAGCAATCGGAAACTCCGCCCCAAGCTGGGAGAATGCGGGGGCGCAGGGGGTGCGGTGCGCTGCAGGGGGGTTGTCCAGACATTCGCTCGCGCCTAGGGTCCTTCCGAGTGCAAGCGCTTTCCAAGCGTGTGTCCGCCGGCCGTCCGAGGAGCGCCGCATGTCCGTGTCCCCAGGGTCCTCCACCCGCCGCCGCGTGGCCGTCGTCGGCACCGGAGCCATCGTCGCGGGCAGCCATCTGCCGGCGCTGCGCGCCCACTCCGACCGGGTGGACCTGGTGGCCGCCGTCGACGTGGACGAGGGACGCCTGGAGGCGTTCCGCGAGCTGGCGGGCGAGCGGGTCGCCGGGTACACCTCGGTCGACGCGATGCTGGACGCCGAGCGCCCCGACCTCGTCCTGATCGGCACCCCGCCCTGGCTGCACCGGGACCAGACGGTCGCCGCCCTGAAGTCCGGCGCCTGGGTGCTGTGCGAGAAGCCGCTCACCCTGTCCCTCGCGGAGTACGACGACATCGCCGCCGCCGAGGAGGCCTCGGGCGCCTACGCGGCGGTCGTCTTCCAACACCGCTACGGCTCCGGCGCCGTGCACGCCCGGAAGCTGATCACCAGCGGCGAGCTGGGCGCCCCGCTGGTCGCGCACTGCCAGACGACCTGGCACCGCGACGCCGCGTACTACGCGGCGCCCTGGCGTGGGAAGTGGGCCGGTGAGGGCGGCGGCCCCACCATGGGCCACGGCATCCACCAGTACGACCTGATGCTGCACCTGCTCGGCGAGTGGGAGGAGATCCGGGCCATGGCCGCGCGCCTGGTCCACGACACCGAGAGCGAGGACGTCTCCACCGCCCTGGTGCGGTTCCGCAGCGGCGCCCTCGCCACCGTCGTCAACAGCGTGCTGTCCCCGGACGAGGTGAGCCGCATCCGCGTCGACTGCGCGGACGCCACGGTCGAGCTCACGCACCTGTACGGCCACACCAACGACAGCTGGGTCTACACCCAGGCCCCGCACGTCCCGGCCGAACGCGCCACCGCCTGGCGCACCCCCGCGCACGACGTGCCCAGCTCTCACACGGCCCAGCTCGGCGCGCTCCTCGACGCCTACGACACCGGCACCCGGCCCCCGGGCAGCGGCCGGGACGCCCGCGCCACCCTCGAGTTCGCCGCCGCCCTGTACAAGGCGGCGTTCACCGGCCGGTCCGTGCACGCGGGGGAGATCGGCCCCGGCGACCCGTTCTACGAGGCCATGCACGGCGAGTACCCCGACTGGGCCCCCAAGGAGCGCGCATGACCATCCGCGTCACCCACACGGTCGGCGAGGCCGTCGCCGTCACGGCGGCGAACGGCACGGAGATCCTCCGCTACGTCTACCGCCCCGACCCCGACCCGTTCGAGGCCCGCAAGCCGTACGCCCACCCCGTGCGCACCCTCTCCGGCCGCACCGTGACCGGCTACCGCCCGAGCGACCACCGCTGGCACAAGGGCCTGCAGATGACCGCGAGCCACCTGTCCGGCCAGAACTTCTGGGGCGGCAACTGCTACGTGCACGGCGAGGGTTATCTGCGCCTGCCCGAGCGGGTCGGCTCGATGCGGCACGACGGCTTCCCGCAGTTCACGGCCGAGGACGACCGGCTCGCCCTCACCGAGGACCTCACCTGGATCGAGAACGGCGGCGCGGAGTGGGCCCGCGAGGTGCGCGGGCTGACCGTCCACTCGGTGGACGAGGAGGCCGGCGCCTGGGCCCTGGACTGGTCGATCCGCCTCACCAACACGCGCTCCACGCCGCTGGCCTTCGGCTCACCGACCACCGCGGGCCGGGAGATGGCCGGCTACACCGGACTCCAGTGGCGCGGCCCGCGCGACTTCACCGGCGGTACGGTCCTCGCACCGGACACCGACGCCGACGCGGCCGAGCTGATGGGTAGTCAGGGCCCGTGGCTCGCCTTCACCACCGAGCACGACGACGTCGACGGCCACTCCACCCTGGTCTTCGCGCACGCGCCCGAGAACCTCGACGACGCGTCCGCGATCCACCAGTCGCACTGGTTCGTGCGCTCCGAGCCCTTCCCGACGGTCGCCTTCTCCTGGGCTTTCTTCGAGGAGTTCGAGCTCCCGCCGGGCGAGTCCTTCGCCTACCGCTACCGGTTGGTGATCGCCGACGGTGCCTGGGACCGCGACCGGGTCGGCGCCCACCTGCGAGGCATGCCGTGGTGAGCGAACCCGAGCCGGGCCTCCCGCACCCGCTGCCCGGCGCGGTCGGCCTGTCCCATCTCAGCGCCTACGACTGGGAGGCCGCCGACGGGGTCCGCGGGGGCAGCCCGCACCTGCACCTGGTGTGCACGGAGGCCTACGTCGTCACCGCCGGCCGGGGCGCGGTCCAGACGCTGAGCCCCGACGGTTACCGGGAGATCCCCCTCCAGGCCGGGTCGATCGCCTGGTTCACGCCGGGCACCGTGCACCGCATGGTGCAGGGCGGCGACCTGCGCGTCACCGTGCTGATGGAGAACAGCGGCCTGCCCGAGGCGGGGGACGCGGTGTTCACCTTCCCGCCCGAGGTGCTCGCCGACCCCGGCCGGTACGCGGACGCCGCCGCCCTGCCGCCCGGCACGGGACCGGAGACCGAGGCGGCCGCGCGCCGCCGCCGGGACCTGGCCGTCGAGGGCTACCTCGGCCTGCGCGAGGCCCTGGTCGCCGGGGACGAGGGCCCGTACCTCGAGTTCCAGCGGGCCGCCGCCCGGCTCGTGCGGGACAAGGTGCCCACCTGGCGCGCCCTGTGGCGGGCGGGCGCCCTGGCCACCGCCGAA
The DNA here is from genome assembly GCF_040303825.1 of Streptomyces sp. NPDC094143. NCBI lineage: Bacteria > Bacillati > Actinomycetota > Actinomycetes > Kitasatosporales > Streptomycetaceae > Streptomyces > Streptomyces sp. NPDC094143. The sequence goes on along the minus strand of NZ_JBEOTZ010000028.1, from coordinate 29,698 downwards.
CGCACCGGCGCGCAGCTCGACGCGCTGGCCGACGGCGAACCGGCCTACCTCGACGAGGCCACCGCCCACGAGGCCGCGCCGACCCGGCTCGGCGGCTTCGGCATGTGCGGCCGCCGAGACGAGTACGACCTTCCCGGGACGACGACGCCCTATCAGGGAGGGTAGCCGCCGGGCCGGCGACATCCGCCGGTCCGCTGCCGTTCTCCTCGAACAGCCAGAAACTCAGGGGTTCTTGGGGCACGACGGGTGTGAGCCCCCTGGGGAGGTGGTCATCCTCTTGTCATGAACCTGTGGCCCGATGGGCGGGCCGCAGCCGCATGGAGGTGTGGGATGCACCGAAAGATCGCCACGGGTCTTGCCGCCTCGACCCTGGCCCTCGTCACCGTCGCCGCCACCGCCACGACCGCAAGTGCCGCTCCCGCCGACAAGCCCCAGGTGCTCGCCAGTTGGACGCAGACCAGCGCGTCCAGCTACAACGCCTGGGCCGCCGCCCGCGCGAACCAGGCCGCCTGGTCCGCGTACGGCTTCGACTGGTCGACCGACTACTGTTCCACCTCGCCGGACAACCCGTTCGGCTTCCCGTTCTCCATGTCCTGCGCCCGCCACGACTTCGGCTACCGCAACTACAAGGCCGCGGGCACCTTCGACGCCAACAAGTCCCGTGTCGACAGCGCCTTCTACGAGGACCTGAAGCGGGTGTGCAACGCGTACAGCGGAGGCACCAAGACCTCCTGCAACGGCACGGCCTGGACGTACTACCAGGCCGTGCGCGCCTTCGGCTGACCGCCGGCACGACCGGGAGGCCGGGCGCGGAGCGGCGACTCCGTGCCCGGCCTCCGCGTGGGTCCGGTGTCCGCTGCGCCGCGCTGCTCAGTCGCGCACCAGGCCGGCGACGCGGACGCGCGGCCACGAGCGGGCCGCCGCGAGCAGGGCCTGGGTGCGGGCCGACGGCGTGGCCGCCGCTGCCGCCAGGGCCGCGGCGGCGCTCGCGATGCCGAGGACGGCGCCCGCCGCCACGTCACCCGGATAGTGCACGCCCGTGTGGATGCGGGAGTAGCCGACGGCGCCCGCCAGCGCCCCGAGCGGGACCGCCGCCGGGGGCAGCACCACGCCGACCGCGGTGGCGAACGCGACCGCCGACGCGGTGTGCCCCGACGGGAACGAGGCCGACGTGGGCATCGGCACGTGCCGGTCCACCGTCACCCGGGCCGCCTCCCGGTCCGGGCGGGCCCGGCGCACCAGGCGCTTGCCGAGCAGGTTGGCCGAGGCCGAGGCCACGGCGATCGCCCCGACCCCGGCGAGCGCCGCCCTGCGCGGCCGCTTCCCGGCGAGGGCCAGTGCGGCGGCGATGGCGAAGGAGATCTTCGAGTGGTCGGCCGCGTGGGACAGATGGCGCAGCGTCCGGTCGAGGGTGGGGGTCGGGGTGGCGGCCACCGCCGCGTACAGGGCGCCGTCCACGGCCCTGAGATCGCCCATGACGGCGCTCAGGAGCCGGCCGGGGCCGCCCGAGGGCGTGGCGTCCTCCGGGAGCGGACGGAGTGCGTTCTCGTCTGACGTCGTCGGATCGGTCATGTGTGGTTCTCCCCGCAGTGGCCTTCCCAGCACGGTACCGGCTCACGCGGGGCGCACGCCCAGCACCCCCGCGCGCCGGTACCTCCCCGGGTGCCCAGGCGGCGGCCCGTCATCCGGTGGACCGCGACCCCGTGCGACCGGGCGTCCCTCAGATCCGTCCGGCCCGTCGCTGACGGCGCAGCAGCAGGGCCAGGTACAGGCCGCCGACGACCGCGGTGACCACGCCGACGGGCAGCTGGGCCGACTCGTGCAGATGCTGCGAGCCGAAGTCCGCGGTGACCACGAGGAGCGCGCCGGTGCAGGTGGCGGCGAGGAGGTTCGGTCCGGGCTGCCGGGTCAGGCGCCGGGCCAGCTGGGGCGCGATGAGGGCGACGAAGGGGATCGGGCCGGCCGCTGCGGTGGCGACCGCGCAGGCGGCCGTGGCGAGGACGAGCATCACCAGCCGGGTGCGCTGCACCGGCACCCCGAGCCCGCCCGCGACGTCGTCGCCCATCTCCAGGATCCTCAGCCGGCCCGCGACGCACACGATCAGCGGCAGCACCATGAGCAGTCCGAGCGCGGCGGGCCGCACATCGGCCCAACCCCGGCCGTTGAGGCTGCCGTTGAGCCACACCATGGCCTGGGCGGCCTCGGTGAAACGGGCCTTGGCCAGCAGATAGGCGTTCACTCCCTGGAGCAGGGCGCTGACGCCGATGCCGACGAGGACGAGCCGGAAGCCGTGGATGCCCTGCCGCCAGGCGAGGACGTAGACCAGGACGGCGGTCGCCAGGCCGCCGCCCACCGCCCCGAGCGCGACCTGGCCGCCGGTGCCGCCCACGACCAGCACGACCAGCAGGCCGCCGGTGGCCGAGCCGTAGGTGAAACCGACGATGTCGGGGCTGCCGAGCGGGTTGCGGGACAGGCTCTGGAACAGCGCGCCGCTGACCCCGAGGGCGGCCCCGGCCAGGATGCCCGTCAGCAGTCGCGGCAGGCGCAGTTCGTTGACGACGAAGTCGGTGCGCGGGCTGCCGTTGCCGAGCAGGGTGCGCACGACGTCGGTGGGGGAGATCGGGTACTCCCCGGTGCCCAGGGCGAGGACGCCCGCCCCGGCCGTGGCGGCCAGCGCCAGCAGACAGACCGTCAGGGCGCGGACGTCCAGCCGCAGGGAGACGCGGTGGCGGCCGCTGCGGACGACGCGGGTGCGGGCCGGGAGCCGCTCGGGGGCGGGAGCGCGCGTGCTCATGACGCCACCACCCTGCGGTGCCGGACCAGCGCGATGAACACCGGCGCCCCGACGACCGCCGTGACCACGCCCGCGTCGAGCTCGTCCGGGCGTACGGCGACCCGGCCGAGGACGTCCGCGAACAGCAGCAGGGCGGGGGCCAGCAGCAGCGACAGCGGGACGGTCCAGCGCTGGTCGGCGCCGACGATCATGCGGGCGATGTGCGGGACGGCGAGCCCGACGAACACCAGCGGCCCGACCGCCGAGGTCGCCGCCCCGCACAGCAGGGTCACGGCGAGCAGGCCGAGGAAGCGGGTGCGGTGCAGATGGGCGCCGAGCGAGCGCGCGGCGTCGTCGCCGAGGGCCATCGCGTTGAGCGGCCGGACCAGGCCGAGGGCCAGCACCAGGCCCACCACGACGAACGGCGTGATGGTCGTCAGCGTGTCGCTGCCGGCCCGGGCGAGCGAGCCCACGCTCCAGAACCGCAGTTCGTCCAGGGCCTGGGCGTCGAGCAGCATCAGCGTCTGGCCGACGCCGGTGAAGACCGCGGCGATCACCGCGCCGCCGAGCGCGAGCCGTTCGGGCGTGGCGCCACCGCGTCCGCCCGAGGCCAGCGAGTACACCAGCAGGCCCGCCACCACCGCGCCGGCCATGGCGAACCATACCGACGCCCACAGGCTGGTCACGCCGAGCACGGTCAGGGACAGCACGACGCCGGTGGCGGCTCCGGCGTTGACGCCGAGCAGGCCGGGATCGGCCAGCGGGTTGCGGGTGAGCGCCTGGATGAGGGCGCCCGCGACACCGAGGGCGGCCCCCGCGGCGATCCCGGCCAGCGTGCGCGGCACCCGCACGTCCCAGATGACGGAGGCGGCGGTCGAGCCGTCGTCGCGCCGCAGCGCGTCCACGACGACGGACACCGGCAGCGACCGCGACCCGATGGCGAGGCTGAGCAGGACCGCCGCCAGGAGCAGCAGCAGGGCGCCGAGGACGGCGAGGGTGCGGGTGGAGGTCCGGCGGCGGGGCGGCGCGACGGACGGCTTCTCCGGGCGGGCCGGAGCGGTGGTCTCAGCCGGCACCGCTGCCCTCCGCGCGCAGCAGGGCGGCGATCCTGCGCCCCAGCTCCTTCTTGTCGATCTTGCCGACGGAGGTGCGGGGGAAGGCGCCGGCCACCTCCACCCGGTCGGGCAGCTTGTACGCGGCGACGCCCCGCTCGGTGAGGAACGCGGCCAGTTCCCGCGGGGTCGGGGCGGTCTCGCCGCGGAGCACCAGGTAGGCGCAGGTGCGCTCGCCCATGGTCGCGTCGGGCATGCCGACGACGGCCGCGTCGTGCACGGCGGGGTGAGCCAGGAGGTGGTTCTCCAGCTCCTCGGCGGAGATCTTGTCGCCGCCCCGGTTGATCTGGTCCTTGGCCCGGCCCTCGACGACCAGGTGCCCGGAGGGCAGGACGCGCACCAGGTCGCCGGTGCGGTAGAAGCCGTCCTCGGTGAAGGAGCGGGCGTTGTGCGCGGGTGCCCGGTAGTAGCCGCGCAGGGTGTAGGGGCCGCGGGTGAGCAGCTCGCCGGTCGTGCCGGGCGGCACGTCGTGCCCGTCCTCGTCGACGACGCGGATCTCGTCGGCCGGGGACAACGGGCGGCCCTGGGTCCGGGCGACCAGTTCCGGCGGGTCGTCCAGGCGCGTGTAGTTGAGCAGGCCCTCGGCCATGCCGAACACCTGCTGGAGGGCGCAGCCGAGGGCGGGTGAGACCCGGGCCGCGGGCTCGGCGCCCAGCTTGGAGCCGCCGACCTGGAGCAGCCGCAGTGACGACAGGTCGGCCTCCTCCCACTCCACGGCGTCCAGCCACAGCAGGGCGATCGGCGGTACGACGGCGGTGACGGTGACCCGCTCGCGCTCGATCAGCGTGAAGGCGTCCTCCGGGCTCGGCGTCGGGGAGAGCACGACGGTGCCGCCCACCAGCAGCGTGCCGAGCAGGCCGGGGCAGGCGAGCGCGAAGTTGTGCGCGGTGGGCAGCACCACGAGGTAGACGGTGGAGCTGTCGAAGCCGCAGATCCCGGCGCTGGCGCGGACGTTGTAGGCGTAGTCGTCGTGGGTGCGGGGGATGAGCTTGGGTTTGCCGGTGGTGCCGCCGGACAGCAGCAGCACCGCCACGTCCGAGGGGTCGGGCACCGGCAGCGGGACGGGATCGGCGTCGACCTCGGCCAGGGCGGTGAACTCGGCGGCGTCACCGGCCACCAGGACGTGCTCCACGGACGGCACGGCCTTGCGAACGGCCCGGGCGAGGACCCGGTGGTCGAAGTGGTCGTGCGTGTCGGGGATCGCGTAGGCCCTCGCGCCGGCGGTCTCGGCCACGTGGACGATCTCGCTCTCCCGGTGCGCGGGGAGGGTGAGGACCGGTACGGCGCCGGTCCGCAGCAGGGCGAAGAACAGCACCACGAAGGCGTCCGTGTTGGGGAGTTGGACCACCACCCGGTCCCCGGCGGCGATGCCGAGCCGCCGCAGTCCGGCGGCCTGCCGGTCGGCGCGGGCGTCGAGCTCGGTGTAGGTCCACCGGGCACCCTCCGCGTCGACCAGCGCGATCCGCTCCGGGTCGCGTTCGGCCCGGTCCCGCAGCAGCCGGTCCAGTGGCCGGCCCTCCCAGAACCCCTCGGCCCGATACCGCTGCGCGACCTCTTCCGGCCAGGGCACCCAACCGTCGAGCATCCTCAACTCCCGCCTGCAGTTCAGGAAAGGCTTGCCTAATGACATATCGGGGTCAAGCCTGGACGAGACTTCGACGCGGAAGCTAGGGTCTCTCCTTAGGTTAGGTTAACCTAAGCCAGCTCGGGAGGTAGTCGTTGCTGCGGTACCGGAGCGCGCGGACGGAACTGCCGGGAGACCCCGTCCTGCTGGCCGCCAGGCTGGCCGAGTCGGGACTGTTCGACCAGTACATGGTCTACGAGAGGGACGGCGAGTGGTGGTTCGCCGGAGGCGCGCTCGGTGAGGTCGTGGCCGACGGCTCCACGGTCCGCCACCGCTGGCTCACCGAGGAGCACGCGGACCCCGTCGGACCGCACCCCCTGCGTCAAGTCCAGGAACGGCTCGCGGAGATGGCCGTCGAGGGCTGGCACGCCTACGGCTGGATGGCGTATGAGTTCGCGCATCTGAACGCCGGCCGCCCCGACCGCGCCGGAGACCGGCGACTGCTGCATCTCGTCGTCCCGCACAGCGAGGTGAGGCTCCGTCAGGGCGGCGCGGAGGTGCGCAGTGCCGACCCGGAGACCCTGGAGGGGTTACTCCGGCTGCTGGCCGAGCCCGTCACCCGGGTCCCCGTCGAGGCCCGGCCGATCGACGTCGCCGACACCGACGGCACCTACCCCGAACTCGTGGCCCGCGCGATCGAGGAGATCCGGGCCGGCGCCCTGCAGAAGGTCATCCTCTCGCGCACCGTCCCGGTGCCGTTTCCGGTCGACTTCGTCGCCACCTATGTGCACGGCCGGTCCCACAACACCCCGGCCCGTTCCTACCTGATGCACCTCGGCGGACGCCGGGTCGTCGGCTTCAGTCCCGAGACCGTCGCCGAGGTCGGCGCGGACGGGCGGGCCCTCACCCAGCCGCTCGCCGGAACCCGCGCCCGGGGCTTTGGCGAGCAGGAGGACGAACGGCTGCGCGCCGAACTCCTCGCCGACCCGAAGGAGATCTCCGAGCACGTGCTCTCCGTGAAGCTGGCGGAAGAGGAGATGGCCACCGTGTGCCGCCCGGGCACGGTGTCGGTGCGCGACCTGCTGAGCGTGCGCCGGCGCGGCTCCGTCCAGCACCTCGGGTCCAGCGTGCACGGACTGCTCGCCGAGAACACCACCGCCTGGGACGTGCTGCGCGCCGTCTTCCCGGCCGTGACCGCCTCCGGCATCCCCAAGGAGCCGGCGTACGACTGCATCGCCCGGCTGGAGAAGGAACCACGCGGCATCTACAGCGGTGCGGCCCTCATGGCGGGCAGCGACGGCTCGCTCGACGCCGCTCTCGTGCTGCGCAGCCTCTTCGAGGAGGACGGCCGGACCTGGCTGCGGGCCGGCGCCGGTATCCTCGCCGGGTCGACTCCCGCCCGGGAACTGGAGGAGACCTGTGAGAAGCTCCGCAGCGTCGCCCCCTACGTCGTCCCCGCGCAACCGGTGCCGCTCGCCGCGCCGTCGCTGAGGAGTTAGGTGCGAAGGTGCGACTGGGAGAAGTCGTCGTCGACGTCACACCCCTGCGGTCCGGGAGGGATTTCCGGCTGCTGTTCGCCACCCAGGCCATCTCCATGCTGGGCACGCACCTCACCTCGGTCGCGGCCGGCCTCCAGGTCTACGCGCTGACCGGTTCCTCGGTCCAAGTGGGCCTGATGAGCCTGTCGCTGGGGCTGTCGCTGCTGGTCGGGCTGGTCGCCGGCGGGGTGCTCGCCGACCGGGTGGACCGGCGCCGGATCGTGCTCGTGACCCGGGCCGCGACCGCCGTGGTCATCACCGGTCTCGCGGTGAACGCGGCCCTGCCGGACCCGCGGGTGTGGTTCGTGTTCGTGGCCGCCGTCCTCGCGGGCGGCACCGCCGGGCTGGGCGGACCGGCGCTGATGGCCGCGACACCGGCCCTGGTGGCGCCGGGCCAACTGGCCGCCGCCGGGGCGCTGATGACCCTCACCGCACAGCTCGGCGCCATGGCCGGTCCCTCCCTCGCGGGCGTGATCGCGGCCGGGCCCGGGATCGCGCTGTGCTTCGCGATCGACGCCGTCATCTACGTCGTCGGTCTCGCCCTGCTCGCCCCGCTGCCCCGCCTCGCGCCCGAAGGGGGCGGAAAGCCGCAGCACCCGCTGCGGGCCATGGGGGAGGGGCTGCGGTTCCTGCGCGGCAACCAGGTCGTGGCCGGACTGCTGCTCATCGACGTGTGCGCAGTGGTCTTCGCCATGCCGTACGCGCTCTTCCCGGAGCTCGGCACCGAGCACTTCGGCGGCGGCCCGTCCACCGTCGGCCTGCTCTACACCGCCCCCGCCGTCGGCTCCTTCCTCGGGGCGCTGACCAGCGGCTGGACGGGCCGCATCCACCACACCGGCCGGGCCCTGATCGGCGCGGTCGCGCTGTGGGGCGTGGCGATCACCTGCTTCGGCCTCAGCCCCGGCCTGTGGACCGCGCTGGCCTTCCTGGCGCTGGCCGGCCTCGGCGACACCGTCTCCGAGATCCTGCGCCGGGCGCTGCTGCAGCACTACACGCCCGACCGCCTCCAGGGCCGGGTCGGCAGCCTGTGGCTGGCCCAGGCCACGGCCGGACCCTCCGTCGGGAACGTGGAGGCTGGTCTGGTCGCGCGCGGGCTCGGCTCCGCGGCCGGTGCCGCCGCCCTCGGCGGACTGGTCTGCCTGGCCGGTGTCGCGGCGGTCGCCGTCGCCCTGCCGGGGCTGCGCAAGGCGACCCTGCAGGGGCCGCCCGCCGACGAGGGGCGGACGGCGCCGGCCGAGCCGTCACCGGCCGCCGACTGACCGAGCGCCCGCGAGGAGAGCCATGCCCAGCGCGATCGTCAACAAAGTCCGGATCCACTACGACGACACCGGCCGGGGCGAACCCGTGGTGCTGGTCATGGGCCGGGGCGCCCGCGGCCGCGCCTGGCACCTCCACCAGGTGCCGGCGCTGGTCGACGCCGGGTACCGCGTGGTCACCTTCGACAACCGGGGCGTCCCGCCGAGCGAGGACTGCCCCGGCGGCTTCACCGTCGACGACCTCGTCGACGACACCGCGGGCCTCGTCGAACACCTGGGGCTCGCTCCCTGCCGCATGGTCGGCGTTTCCCTGGGCGCCTACGTCGTCCAGGAGCTGATGCTGCGCCGGCCCCGAGTGGTGCGGCAGGGCGTGCTGATGGCCACCCGGGGCCGGACCGACACCCTGCGTTCCGCCCTGGCCGCCGCCGAACGCGCCCTGCACGACAGCGCGGTGACCCTGCCCCCGTCCTACGCGGCGTGGGTGCGGGCCCTGACGAACCTCTCGCCCGCCACCCTCGACGACGAACAGCGGGCGCGCGACTGGCTGGAGCTCTTCGAGCTGTCCCCTGAGCCCGCCGGGCCGGGCGTGCGCGCCCAGCTCGACCTGGAGGTCCCCGAGGGGCGGCTGCGGGCCTACCGGGCGATCGACGTGCCCTGCCTGGTGATCGGCTTCGCGGACGACGTCGTGCTGCCGCCGCACCTGGGGCGCGAGGTCGCCGAGGCCGTCCCCGGTGCCCTCTACCAGGAGATCAAGGGCTGCGGCCACTACGGCTACCTGGAGCGCCCGGACGAAGTGAACCGGGTGCTGCTGGAGTTCTTCCGGAACTCTTCCGCGTAGCCGTTCTTCCGGACACGGCGATGTTGATTTAGGTTAGCCTCACCTAAGTGCTACTCCTCAGGGGGTCATGGTGCAGCGCACCTTGCTCAACGGCAAGATCCACCGAGCCACCGTCACCCAGGCCGATCTGCACTACGTAGGGTCCCTGACGATCGATCAGGATCTCATGGACGCCGCCGGCATCACCGAGGGCGAGCAGGTCCACGTGGTCGACATCGACAACGGCGCCCGGCTCACCACCTACGCCATCACCGGCGCACGCGGCACCGGCGTCATCGGCGTCAACGGGGCCGCCGCCCACCTCGTCCACCCCGGCCACCTCGTGATCATCATGTCGTTCGCCGCGCTCGACGAGGCCGAACGGGCCGTCCACCGGCCCCGCGTCGTCCACGTCGACAAGGCCAACCGGATCCTCGCGCTCGGCGCGGATCCGGCCGAGCCGGTGCCCGGGGCGCCGGACCAGTACTCGGGAGCCGTCACCCAGCAGAAGGGGAACTGAGCCATGGCCAACCCGTTCGACGACGACAGCGGCACCTTCCGCGCGCTGGTCAACGACGAGGGCCAGTACTCGCTGTGGCCCGACTTCGCGCCCGTACCGGCCGGCTGGGAGAGCGTGCACGGCCCGGACACCCGGGCCGCCTGCCTGGAGCACATCGAGCGGCACTGGACGGACATGCGCCCGCGCAGCCTGGCCGAGGCCATGCGCGGAGCCGGCGACTGATGGCGCCCCGCCCGGTCGTGGAGGACGTCCTGCCCCTGTCCCCGACCCAGGAGGGCATGGTCTTCCACGCCCTGTACGACGAGCACGCCCCGGACGTCTACACCGGCCGGCTCGTCATCCGGCTCGAAGGGCCCCTGGACCCGGGCCGGTTGCGCGCGGCCGCGGACGCCCTGCTGGCCCGGCACGCCAACCTCCGGGCTGCCTTCCGCACCCAGCGGTCGGGCCGGCCGGTCCAGGTGATCGCCCATGGCGTGCGCACGCCGTGGCGCCACACGGACCTGTCCGGCCTGCCGCCCGCCGAGCGGCAGGAGGCGTTCGAGGACCTGCTCGCCCGGGACCGGGAGGCCCGCTTCGACCTGGCCCGCCCGCCGTTGCTGCGGGTCCGGCTGGTGGCCTTCGGGGACCGGGACCACCGGCTGCTGATCTCCTCCCACCACCTGCTCTGGGACGGCTGGTCCGCGCCCGTGCTGGTCCGCGAGCTCTTCCGCCTCTACACCTCGGGCGGCGACCCGGCCGCCCTGCCCCCGGTCCGCCCCTACCGCGACTACCTCGCGTGGCTGGCCCGCCAGGACCGCGCGGCCGCCGAACAGGCCTGGCGGGACGCCCTCCAGGACCTCGACGAGCCGTGCCTCCTCGCCCCCGGGGCACGCGATCTGCCCGCCGAACAGCCGGGACGGCACGTCGTGGAGCTGTCCGAGCGGGAGACCGAGGCCCTCACCGCCACCGCCCGCGCGCACGGCGTGACCGTCAGCACGGTGCTGCAGGGTCTGTGGGCGGTGCTGCTCGCCCGGCACACCGGCCGGCTCGACGTCGTCCTCGGCGCCACGGTCTCCGGCCGCGACGCCGACGTGCCCGGCATCGAGTCGATGGTCGGCCTGTTCATCACCACCCAGCCGGTCCGCGTGCGGTTACGCCCCGCCGAACCGCTCAGCGGCCTGCTCCGGCGGATCCAGGCCGAGCGGTCGGCCCTGCTCGGCCACGAGCACCTCGGTCTGGCCGGCATCCAGCGGGCCGCCGGGCACGACCTGCTTTTCGACACGCTGCTGGTGTTCGAGAGCTACCCCATCGACGACGAGGGCATCGCCGACGCCCTGGGCCCCGACGGCCCCCGCATGACCGAGGTGTCGGTCCGCGACGCCACGCACTACCCGCTGACCCTCACCGCCCTGCCCGGCGACCGGCTCACCCTGACCTTCAGTCACCGGCCCACGGCACTCGACCAGGCGACGGTGACCGGCATCGCGGCCGGCCTGCACCGGCTCGTTGGGGCGTTCACGGAGGAGCCCGGCCAACTGGTGGGGCGGCTCGGCACCGCCCCGGCCGACGCGCTGCGCGGCGCCCCGGGGGAACGCCCCGACCAGGAGAGGACCTTCGCCGCACACGAGACGCACGGCCGGTACGCGCAGCACACCACCGTCCGCGACCTCTTCGAGGACCAGGCCGCCCGCACGCCCCACGCCCCCGCCGTCCACCACGGGGACACCACCCTCACCTTCGCCGAACTCGACGCGGCTGCCGGCGCGTCGGCCGCCGCCCTGCTCGCCCGCGGCGCCGGACCCGAGACGATCGTCGGCGTCGCCCTGCCGCGCGGAGCGGATCTCGTCATCGCCCTGCTCGCCGTCCTCAAGGCCGGGGCGGCCTGCATGCCCCTCGACCCGGCCTACCCGCCCGAGCGCGTCGCCGTCATGCTCGAAGACGCCCGGCCCCCGCTCGTGGTGAGCGACCGGGACACGGCCCGGCGCCTCGCCCTCGACCCGGAGTCCGTCTGCCATCCCGGGGAGAGGGCCACCGCCGCACCGCGCCCGCCGCTGTCACCCGACCACCCTGCCTACGTCGTCTTCACCTCCGGCTCCACCGGCCGCCCCAAGGGCGTGCTCGGCACCCAGCGCGCCCTGGCCAACCGGCTCGCCTGGGGAAGGGAACTGACGAACGGTCCGGGCGGCGCGCGTATCGCCAAGAGCCCGATCAGCTTCATCGACGGACTGACCGAACTGCTCGGCGCGCTGGTCGCCGGCGAGGCCGTGGCCCTCGCCGACGACGCGTCGGCCGGCGATCCGACCGCGCTGGCCGCGCTGGCCGACCGGTACGGGGCCACCCTGCTCACCGCGGTGCCCAGCCTCCACGGCACCCTGGTGGAGTCCACCCCGCCGGGCGGCTTCGCCTCGGTGCGCACCTGGATCTCCAGCGGCGAACCCCTCACCACCGACCTGGCCCGCCGGCTCACCGCCCGCTGGCCCGGCTCCCGCCTCGTCAACCTCTACGGCTGCTCGGAAGCGGCGGGCGACAGCCTGGCCCACGTGTACACCCCCGAGAACACCACGACGCCCCAACCGACCAGCACAGCACGGACGCTGCCGGGCCAGGCTCCGGACGCCGCCTCGCCGGCTGGGCCGGGCCGGGACGGTGCTTCGCCGGGCGGGCCGGGTGCCGACACCGCCTCCCCCGGCGGGCCAGCCGGCGGCACCGCCCGGCCGGCCGGACCCGCCGCCGGCACCGTCCCGCCTGGCCGGTCGGCCGCCGGTGGCGCCCCGCCCGGCGGGCCTGTCACCGATGCCGCGCCGCTGGACCGGTCCGGCATCGGCTCCGTCCCGCAGGGCGAGCCACGTCCGGGCACCGCTGCACCGATCGGGTCCCTTGCCGACACCGCCTCTCCCGGCGGGCCGGTCACCCGTACTGTCTCTCCCGGCGGGCCGGTCACCCGTACTGTCTCTCTTGGCGGGCCGGTCACCCGTCCTGCCTCTCCCGGCGGGGCCGTCACCCCGGCCGTCCCGCCCGGCGGCCCCGTCGCCCCCGTCGTGTCACCTGACCGGCCGGCCACCGGCTCCGTCCCGCTCGGGCGGCCCATCGCCGGTACCCGGGTGTACGTGCTGGACCCGTTCCTGCGCCCGGCGCCCGTCGGTGCGGCCGGGGAGTTGTATCTCGCGGGGGACGGGCTCGCCCGTGGGTACCTCGGTCAGCCCGGGCGTACCGCCGAACGGTTCGTCGCCGACCCCTTCGGTCCGCCCGGCAGCCGCCTCTACCGCACCGGCGACCTCGCCCGGCTCCGGCCCGACGGCACGGTCGAGTTCCTGGGCCGGGCCGACCAGCAGGTCAAGATCCGCGGCTTCCGCGTCGAGCCCGGAGAGGTCGAGGCCGCGGCCCGTGCCCTGCCGGGCGTGCGCCGGGCCGCGGTCGTGGCCCGCCAGGACGGCACGGCGCCGCGGCGGCTCGTGGCGTACGTCGAGCCCGAGCCGGACGGCGACGACGTACCGGACCCGGCCGCCCTGCGGCACGCGCTCGCCGAGCGTCTCCCCGCGCACTGCGTCCCGGCCGCCGTGGTGGTCCTGCCGGCACTGCCGCACACCCCCAGCGGCAAGCTCGACCGCCGTGCGCTGCCCGCTCCCGACTTCACGCGGGCGAGCACCTTCGATCCGCCGCGCACCGAGCCGGAGAAGGTGCTGTGCGCACTGTTCGCCGAGGTCCTCGGAGTCGAACGGGTGGGCGTCCACGACGACTTCTTCGCCCTGGGCGGCGACAGCGTCGTCTCGGTCCGGCTGGCCGACCGCGCCCGCAGGGCGGGACTCGCCCTGTCACCCCGGGACGTGTTCACCCACCGCACCCCGGCCGGTCTCGCCCGCGCACGGCGGGACGGCGCCGCACCGCAGGAGCAGTTCACCGCGACCGCCGCGCCGCTGGTGTCGCTCAGCCCGTCGCAGCTCGACAACGTCAAGGCGAGGTGGAGGAGCCGATGAGCACAGAGCCCGCCGGGGCGGCGGAGGACGGGCCCGGGGCCGACGACGGGTCCCTGGTGGAGGACGTCCTGCCGCTGTCCCCGCTGCAACAGGGCCTGCTGTTCCACGCCCTGTTCGACGAGGCCGCCCAGGACGTCTACACCATGCAGTCCCTCGTGGAGATCGAGGGCGCGCTGCGCCCCGGGCCGCTGCGCGCCGCCGCCGAGGAGCTCGTCGCCCGGCACGCCGTGCTGCGCAGCGCCTTCCTGCACGAGGACGACATGGACGAGCCGGTACAGGTCGTCCTCAAGGAGGTCCCCGTCGACTGGCGGGAGGCCACCGCCGCCGACGAGGCGGACGTGGAGCGCCTCGTCGCCGCCGACGCCGCCGCCCGCTTCGACCCGACCGACCCCCCGCTGCTGCGCCTGACCCTGATCGACCGGGGCGAGGACCGCCGTCTGCTCGTCCTCACCAACCACCACCTGCTCCTGGACGGCTGGTCGATCCCGCTGCTCCTGCGCGAACTCCTCCAGCTGTACGCCCACCGGATCGCCCCCGGCCGCTGTGCGCCGCTGCCCGCCGTACGGCCGTACCGGGACTTCCTCGCCTGGCTGGCGAGCCGGGACCGGGAGGTGTCCGGCCGGGCCTGGCGCCGGGCGCTCGCCAGGGCGGCACCGACCCTGCTGGCCCCCGCGCCGGCCGGCCTCGTCCCCGTCCCGCCCGAACTGCACACCCTGCGCCTGTCCGAGGACCTCACCGCCGGCGTGCGGCGGACCGCCCGCGCCCGGGGCGTCACCGTCAACACCGTCGTCCAGGGCCTGTGGGCCCTGCTGCTGGCACGCCTGACCGGCCGGGACGACGTGGTCTTCGGCGCGACCGTGGCGGGGCGGCCCGCCGAACTCCCCGGCGCCGAGTCGATGATCGGCCTGTTCATCAACACCGTGCCCGTGCGGGTGTCCGTGCCGCCGGGGGAGCGGGTCTGCGCCTACCTGCGCCGGCTGCAGGACGAGCAGTCCCGGCTGATGGACCACCAGTACCTCGGGCTCACCGAGATCCAGCGCCTCGCCGGGGCCGACGACCTCTTCGACACCCTGCTGGTCTTCGAGAACTACCCGATCGACCAGGCGGCGGTGGCCCGCGCGGAGGCGGAGGCCGGGCTGCGGATCCGCGACGTCAAGGGCTCCGGCGCCACCCACTACCCCCTGACCCTCGCCGTCCTCACCGGGGAACGCCTCGGCGTGGTCTTCGAGTTCCGGCCCGACTGCTACGACCGCCCGGCCGTCCAGCGGCTCGCCGGACGCTTCGAACAGCTCGTCCGCGCGGTCGTCGCGGCACCCGACACGCCCCTCGCGGCACTGGACGTCCTCGCCCCCGAGGAACGGACCGCGCTGCTCGCCCGCGGCAGGACGGAACGGCCGCCCACCCCGCACGCCACCCTGCCGGAGGTCTTCCAGGAACAAGCCGCCCGGACCCCGGACGCGGTGGCCGTCGCCGGCGACGGGCGGCGGCTCACCTTCGCCGAGGTCAACACCGAGGCCAACCGGCTGGCCCGGGTGCTGGCCGGCTTAGGCGCCGGGCCGGAGCGGATCGTCGCCCTGGCCCTGCCGCCCACGCCCGACACCATCACCGCGCTGCTCGCCGTCCAGAAGGCGGGCGCCGCCTATCTGCCCCTCGACCCAGCCTGGCCCGAGGAGCGGATCGCCGGCATGCTGGCCGACGCCCGGCCCGTCGCCCTGGTCGCCACCACCGGCACCGCCCCCGGCCCCGCCGCCCTCGGCGACGTGCCCGCGCTCCTCCTCGACGACCCCGGCACCCGGCGGCGCCTCGCGGAGGCGGACGGCACCGACCTCACGGACACCGACCGCGCCGGACCGCTGCTGCCCGAGCACCCCGCGTACGTCATCTACACCTCGGGCTCCACCGGCCGCCCCAAGGCCGTCGTCGTGCCGCAGCGGGCGATCGTCAACCTCTGCGCCGCACACCACGCCGCCCTGCACGCACCGGCCTCGGCGGCGGTGGGCGGCCGGCCGCTGCGCGTCGGCCACGCCTGGCCGACGGCCTTCGACGCCTCCTGGCAGCCCATGCTGTGGATGTTCGCCGGGCACGAACTGCACCTGGTGCCCGAGGACGTCCGCCGCGACCCCGACGCGCTGCGCGCCTTCCTCGCCGGGAACCGCATCGAGTTCATCGAGCTGTCCCCGTCCCTGCTGGCGGAGGTGGTCGCGGGCGGCGGCGACTGGCGGGGCGAGCTGAAGGTGCTGGCCGTCGGCGGCGAGGCCGTACCGCCCGACCTGTGGCGCACCCTCAGGGAGACCGGCCAGCCGGCCGCGCACAACCTGTACGGGCCCACCGAGTGCACCGTCGACTCCGCCGACTGCGACCTCGCGCTCAGCGACCGGCCCGCCATCGGCCGGCCCGTGGCCGGGGCCACCCTGTACATCCTCGACGGGCACCTCAACCCCGTGCCGGCCGGCGTCGACGGCGAGCTGTACATCGCCGGCGAGGGACTGGCCCGCGGCTACCTCGGCCGCCCCGGGACCACCGCGAGCCGGTTCGTCGCCGACCCGTTCGCCCTCCGGCCCGGCGCCCGCATGTACCGCACCGGGGACATCGCCCGGTGGACCCGGCACGGCCTGGTGGAGTGCCTCGGCCGTGTCGACGACCAGGTCAAGATCAGGGGCTACCGGATCGAACCCGGCGAGATCGAGGCGGTCCTGCTCGACCACCCGCTCGTCGAACGCGCCGCGGTCGTGGTCCGCGAGGACACCCCGGGCGTACGCAGCCTCGTCGCCTACGTCGTCACGACCCCGGCCGCCCCGCCCGCCGAGGAGACGGCTCAGCTGCTGCGCCTCGCGGCCGCCGCCGTCCTGCCCGACTACATGGTGCCGTCGGCGTTCGTCCCGGTCGACGCGTTCCCCCTCACCCTCAACGGCAAGCTCGACACCGCCGCGCTCCCGGCCCCGTCCCGCACCGCCGGGCCCGCCGCGCAACCGCCGCGCACCGCGGCCGAGAAACAGCTCGCCGAACTCTTCGCGCAGGTCCTCGGGGTGGACTCGGTGGGCGTGCACGACAGCTTCTTCACGCTCGGCGGCGACAGCATCGTCTCCATGCGGCTGGTCGGCCGGGCCCGCGCCGCCGGCCTTGCGCTCTCCCCACGCGACGTGTTCGAACACCCGACCGTCGCGGGACTCGCGGCGGCCGCCTGCACCGCCCGGCGCCCGGACGCGGACCCGGACGCCGGAGTCGGCGACATCCCGCTGCCCCCGGCGCTCGCCTCGCTCGTCGCCCGGAACGCCCCCTTCGACACCCTCGCCCAGGCCCGCTTCCTGCGCACCCCGCCCGGCATGGACCTCGACCGCCTGCACCGCACGGTCCAGACCGTCCTGGACCGGCACGACCTGCTGCGCGCCACCCTCGCACCCGACGAGCGAGGCACCTGGCGCCTGCGCACCGCCCCGCCGGGCACCGTCCGCGCCCCGGACTGCGTACGGCGCACCGACGCCGCCCGGCTGGACCACGCCACGATCGGCGCCCGCGTGCCCGGCGCCTTCGAGGAACTCGCCGCCCAACTCGACCCCGCCGCCGGGGCGGTGGCCCGGTTCCTGTGGTTCGACACCGGGCCGGGCCGCGAGGGACGCCTGCTGGCCGTCCTGCACCACCTGGCGACCGACGCCGCCTCCTGGGGCGTCCTCACCGCCGACCTCGCCGCGGCCTGGCACGGCACCCCCCTGCCGGCGCCCGGCACGTCCTTCCGGGAATGGGCCCGGGCGCTGCGCGCCGAGGCCGTCTCGCCACGCCGCACGGCCGAACTCGCCCACTGGACCGCCGTGTCGGGCCGGCCCGAACCGGAGCCGGGCGCCGCCGCGCTCGACCCCGCCCGGGACACCCTGGCCACCGTGCGCCGCCACCAGACGACTCTCGGCCCGGACCTCACCGCGCGCCTCCTCGCCCACCCCGTGCGGGACGTCCTGCTGACGGCGCTGGCCCTCGCCGTCCCGGCCTGGCGGCGCGAACTCGGCCGCCCCGCCCCGGACGAGTCCGTCCACATCGCCCTGGAGGGGCACGGCCGCGAGGAGCACCTGCTGCCGGACGCCGACCTGTCGGGCACCCTCGGCTGGTTCACCACCGTCTTCCCCGTCCGCCTCGACCCCGGCGACGCGCCCCCCGCCGAGCAGCTCCGGCGCGTGCGCGAGCAGGTGGCCGCCGCGCCCGACCAGGGCATCGGCCACGGCCTGCTGCGCCACCTCAACCCGGACACCGCCCCCCTCCTCGCCGAGCTCCCGGAACCCCGGATCCAGGTCAACTACCTGGGCCGGATGACCCTCGGCGAGCGGACCGGGGACGCCGCGTTCACCGGCGCCCCCGAGACGGGCGCCGTGGGCGGACGGGCCGACCCCGCGACACCGGTCCGGTACCCGCTGGTCCTCGACGCGCTGATCAGCGACGGCACGGACACCGGCGGCCCGGTCCTCACGGCCTGCTGGCACTGGCCGGAACGGCTCTTCACACGGGCGCAGACCGAGCGGCTCGGCGCGTTGTGGACCGCTTCCCTCGAACGGCTGCTGAAAGGCGGAGACCAGTGACCGACACCCAGGCGGCCCCGCCCGGTGATCTCGCGGCCCGCAAGCGGGAACTGCTGCGCCGCAGACTGGAGAACGCCGGCCTGGCCGACACCCCCGTCCGGGCCGAGCGGATCCCGCCCCGGCCCCGGGACGCGAGCCCGCTGCCCCTGTCGTACGCCCAGTCCCGGATGTGGCTCCTCCAGCAGCTCGACCCGGCCGGCCCCGCCTACAACGTCTGCCTGGCCATCCGGCTGCGCGGCCCGCTCGACGCCCACGCGCTGCGCACCGCCCTGGCCGGCCTGCTCGCCCGGCACGAGGTGCTGCGCACCCGGTATCCCACGACCGACGACGGAACGCCCCACCAAGTCGTCGATGCCACGGCCGAGTTGCGCTTCGACACGGCGGACCTGCACGGACTGCCCGCCGGCGAGCGGGACCGGCGGGCCGCCGCCCTCGCCCGTGCGGCCTCCGCGACCCCGTTCGACCTCACCGCCGACCACCCCCTGCGGGCCCTGCTGGTCCGGCGGGACGAGCACGACCACACCCTCGTGCTGACGGTGCACCACATTGCCTGGGACGGCGGCACCTTCAACGCCCTGTCCCGTGACCTGAGCGCCCTCTACCGGGCCGCGCTCGGGGGCGAAGGCGACGGACTGCCCGAACTGCCTGCCCAGTACGCCGACTTCGCCCTCTGGCAGCGCACCACCTTCACCGACGAGCGGCTCTCCGGCCACCTCGACCACTGGCGCACCGCCCTGGCCCCGCCGCCCCGCCCCCTGGACCTGCCCACCGACGCGCCCCGCACGCCCCGGCCCACCGCGCACGGCGACCGCCGCTTCCACACCTTCGCGCCCGAGGTCACCGAACGGCTCACCGCCTACGCCCGCACGGCCGGCGCCACCCCGTTCATGGTGCTGCTCGCGGGCCTCGCCGCCCTGCTCCACCGCCTCACCGGAGCCACCGACATCCCCGTCGGCTCGGCCGTGATGAACCGCGACCTGCCCGGACTCGACCAGCTCATCGGCAACTTCGGCAACACCCTGGCCCTGCGCGCCGACCTCGACGGCGACCCCGGAACCGGCGAACTCGTCGAACGGGTCCGCGCGTTGTGCACCGAGGCGTACGCCCACCAGGACATGCCGTTCGACCTGCTGGTGGAGCGGCTGCGCCCGGAGCGGCACCCGGGCCGGGCCGTCTGGTTCGACGTCATGCTGCTCTTCCTCACCCAGGGCCTCCAGGGGCCGCGGCTGCCCGGGGTGAGCGCCGAATGGGAGACCGTCCACAACGGCACCACCCAGTTCGACCTGTCCCTGGAGGCCTTCCTCACCGGCGGACAGCTGCGCGTCGAGGCCACCTACCGCAGCGCCCTGTTCACCCCGGAGACCGTCGACCGGCTGCTGCACCGGCTGGAGACGCTCCTCGCCGCCGGCCTGGCCGACCCCGAACTGCCCGTCTCGCGGTTGCCGTTGATGCCCGCCACGGAGGAACAGCAGGTGCTGGGGGAGTGGAACGCCACCGCCCGGCCCGTCCCCGGCACCACCCTGGCCGCCCTGCTCACCGAGCAGGCCGCACGCACCCCCGACGCGCCGGCGCTCACCCACGAGGGCGGCACCCTCGGCCACGCCGCCCTCCACGCCCGCGCCAACCGCCTGGCCCGTCTGCTGATCGCCCGCGGCGCCGGCCCGGAACACCGCGTCGCCGTGGCCCTCGACCGGGGACCCGACCTGGTCGTGGCGCTCCTCGCCGTCCTCCAGGCGGGCGCCGCCTACGTCCCCCTGGACACCGGGTACCCCGCCGAACGCCTCGCCGTGATGATCGAGGACGCCGCCCCGGCCCTCGTGCTGACGTCGAGCGGCACCGCCGACCGGGTCCCGGCCTGCGCGGCACCCACGCTCCTGCTCGACGACCCGAGCGTGCGCGACCGCCTGGCCGCACACGACCCCGCCCCCGTCACCGACGCGGAACGGCTCGCGCCGCTGCGGCCCGGCCACCCCGCGTACGTCATCTTCACCTCCGGCTCCACCGGCCGCCCCAAGGGCGTCGTCGTCCCGCACGCCGCGATCGTCAACCGGCTGCTGTGGATGCAGGACACCTACCGTCTCGGCCCCGAGGACCGGGTGCTGCAGAAGACCCCGGCGGGCTTCGACGTCTCCGTCTGGGAGTTCTTCTGGCCGCTGATCACCGGGGCGGCGCTCATCCTCGCCCGCCCCGGCGGCCACCGCGACCCCGCCCACCTGGCCTCCCTGATCCGCGAACAGCGGGTCACCACCGCCCACTTCGTCCCGTCGATGCTGCGGGTCTTCCTCGACGACCCCGCCGCCGCGCGGGCCCGGGGCGTGCTGCGCCGGATCGTGTGCAGCGGCGAGGCCCTGCCGGCGGACCTCGCCGAGCGCTGCGCCCGCCTGCTGCCCGGCACCGGCCTGCACAACCTCTACGGCCCGACCGAGGCGGCCGTCGACGTCACCGCCTGGTCCTGCGCCGACGGCACACGCTCCGCCTCCGGCTCCGTGCCCATCGGGCGCCCGGTGTGGAACACCCGCACGCTCGTCCTGGACGCCGCCCTGCGCCCGGTGCCGCCCGGCGTGGCGGGCGAGCTGTACCTCGCCGGGACCCAGCTCGCCCGGGGCTACCACTCCCGCCCGGCCCTGACCGCCGCACGCTTCGTCGCCGACCCCTACGGCCCGCCCGGCAGCCGCCTCTACCGCACCGGCGACGTGGTCCGCTGGACCGCCCACGGCGCCCTGGAGTTCCTCGGCCGGGCCGACGACCAGGTGAAGATCCGCGGTGCCCGGGTCGAGCCCGGCGAGACGGAGGCCGCCCTGGCCGCCCTGCCCGGGGTGTCCCAGGCCGCGGTCACCGTACGCCGGGACGCCCACGGCGAACCCCGCCTGGTCGCCTACGCCGTCCCCGGGCCCGGCTCCCGCCCGGAACCACTGGAGGTCCGGCGGAACCTCGCGCGCACCCTGCCGGACCACCAGGTGCCCTCCGCGGTCGTCGTGCTGGACGCCCTGCCGCTGACCCCCAACGGCAAACTCGACCGCGCCGCCCTGCCCTGCCCCGACCTGTCGGCGCTCACCACCGCCACCGCGCCCCGCACCCAGGCCGAGGCGACCCTGTGCCGCCTCTTCGCCGACCTGCTCGGGCTGCCCTCGGTCGGTGTCCACGACGCGTTCTTCGCCCTCGGCGGCCACTCCCTGCTCGCCACCCGCCTCGTCGCCCGCGTCCGCGCCGAGCACGGCGTCGACCTGCCGCTGCGGGCCGTCTTCGACACCCCCACCCCGGCCGGCCTGGCACCCCTGCTGGACGCGCCCGCCCAGCGGCGGCCCGCCCTGCGCCCCGCCGCCCGGCGCCCCGACCCGCTGCCGCTGTCCTTCGCCCAGTCCCGGCTGTGGTTCCTGTACCGGCTGGAAGGGCCGACCCCCACCTACAACATCCCCACCGCCGTCCGGCTCCGCGGCCCGCTCGACCCGGCGGCCCTGCGGGCGGCGCTCCAGGACGTCGTGGACCGCCACGAGGCCCTGCGCACCGTCTTCCCCGACGCCGACGGCGTGCCCCGGCAGGAGATCCGCAGGGACGCGGCCGTGCCCTTCGACGTGGTGACCGCCCCCGCCGCCGACGTCGACGCGCTGCTCGCCCGGGCCGCCGCCCACTCCTTCGCCCTCGACCGCGAGATCCCCGTCCGCGCCACCCTCGCGGCCCTCGCCCCAGACGACCACGTGCTGCTCGTGCTCGTCCACCACATCGCCACCGACGGCTGGTCGGCCGAGCCGCTGCTGCGCGACCTGGAGACCGCCTACGCCGCACGCCGCGACGGCGCGCCCCCCGCCTGGCCGCCGCTCGCCGTGCAGTACGCCGACCACACCCTGTGGCAGCGCGACCTGCTCGACGAGGCGTACACCGCCCGCGAGGTCCACTCCTGGGCCCGGCGTCTGGAAGGGCTCCCGGAGGAACTCCAGCTGCCCGTCGACCGGCCGCGCCCGGCCGTGCCCGGCCACCGGGCCGGCGCCGTCGACTTCACCCTCGACGCCACGACCCACCGGGCGCTGCGCGACCTGTCCGCCGAGGCGGGCGGCACCGTCTTCATGGCCCTCCAGGCCGCCCTGGCCGTCCTGCTCGCCCGGCTGGGCGCCGGGGACGACATCCCGCTCGGCACCCCGGTCGCCGGCCGCGCCGACCCCGCCCTGGACGACCTGGTGGGCCTGTTCGTCAACACCCTCGTGCTGCGCACCGACGTCTCCGGCGACCCGGCGTTCCGCGCCCTGCTCACCCGGGTGCGCGAGGCCGACGTGGACGCCTACGCCCACCAGGACCTGCCCTTCGAACGGCTGGTGGACGCGCTCGGACCCACCCGCTCCACGGGCCGCCACCCGCTGTTCCAGGTCATGCTGGCCCACCAGCAGGCCCCGCCCGCCGTCCGGGACTTCGCCGGACTCACCCTGACCGAGCGGCGCGTCCCCTTCCACACCGCCAAGACCGACCTGGCCTTCCACGTGTCCGAGCGGGCCGACGCCGGCGGCATCGACGGCTGCCTGGTCTACAGCGAGGCCTTGTACGACCCGGACACCGCGCGGGAGGTGACCGAGCGGTTCGTCCGCCTGGCCGGCGAACTGGCCCGGCACCCGGACCGCCCGGTGGGCGCGGCCGACGTCCTCACCCCACGCGAGAGGCACCTGCTGCTGAGGGAGTGGAACGACACCGCCCGCCCCGTGCCGGCCACCACCCTCACCGCACTGGTGGAGGAGCAGGTCGCCAGAACCCCGCACCTGGTGGCCGTCGAGTACGGCGTCCCCGGCGGCCGCACCCTCACCTACGCCGAACTCGACGCCCTGGCGGGCGGCCTGGCGCGGCGGCTCGTCGCCCTGGGCGTGGGCCCCGAGTGCCGCGTCGGCATCCACCTGGAACGCTCCGTGGAAATGGCCGTCGGGCTGCTCGCCGTGCTGAAGGCGGGCGGTGCCTTCGTGCCGCTGGAGCCGTCCTGGCCGGCCCGCCGCATCGCCGAGGTGTGCCGGGGCGCGGCCCTGACCGCCGTCCTGGGCCGGCCCGGCGACGACGGCGTCCTCGGGCGGGACACGCTCGGGCCGGACGCGCCGCCCGTCGTCGAGGTCGCCCTCGACGGACCCACGGCTCACCACCCCGGCGTCCCCGTCGACCCCGAGGGCCTCGCCTACGTCATCTACACCTCCGGCTCGACCGGCGTCCCCAAGGGCGCCATGATCCGGCACCGGGCCATCGCGCACCGGCTGCTGTGGCAGCGCGGGCTGCTGGGGTTCGGCACCGGCGACGCGGCCCTGTTCAAGGCGCCGCTCGGCTTCGACATCTCCATCAACGAGATCTTCCTGCCGCTCGTCAACGGCGGGCGCGTGGTGATCGCCGAACCCGGCGGCGAACGGGACACCGACTACCTCCTCGACACCGTCGAGCGGCACCGGGTGACCTTCACCTACCTGGTCTCCTCCATGCTCGACCTGCTCCTCGAACTGGACGGCTTCGCCCGCCGCGCCGCCTCGCTGAAACACGTGTGGTGCGGCGGCGAGGTGCTCACCCCCGAACTGTTCGCCCGCTTCCGCAAGGCCAGCGCGGCGGTGATGTACCACGGCTACGGCCCGGCCGAGGCCACCATCGGCGTCAGCCACGTCGTGTACCGCACCGGCTCCGTCCGCAGCGCCGTCTCCATCGGCCGGCCCAACTCCAACACCCGCCTGTACGTCCTGGACGAACGGCTGCAGCCCGTGCCGGTGGGCGTGCCGGGCGAGTTGTACGCGGGCGGCGTCTACCTCGGCCGGGGCTACGTCAACGACCCGCGCCGCACCGCCGGTCACTTCGTCGCCGACCCGTACGGCCCGCCCGGCGAACGCCTCTACCGCACCGGCGACCTGGTCCGCCGGCAGCGCGACGGCACCCTGGAGTTCCTCGGCCGCGCCGACAACCAGGTGAAGATCCGCGGCATGCGGGTGGAGCTGGAGGAGATCGAGGCGGTCCTCGAACAGCACCCGGGCGTCCGGCGCGGCGTGGTGGTCGTCCGCGAGGACGCCCCCGGCGTCACACAGCTCGCCGGATACTGCCTGGCCGCCCCCGGCGTCCTGCCCGAACTGCGCGACTGGCTCCGCGAGCGGCTGCCCGAGCACATGGTGCCGCGCACCCTCACCGTCCTGGACGCCTTCCCGCTGCTGCCCTCCGGCAAGGTGAACCGGGCCGGTCTGCCCGCCCCCGAGTCGGCCGCCACCGGCACCTCCCGGGAACCCGCGAACGAACGCGAACGGCGGCTCAGCGCCCTGTTCGCCACCGTCCTCGGCCTCGAACAGGTCGGCGTCGACGACGACTTCTTCCAGCTGGGCGGCGACAGCATCGTCTCCATCCGGCTGGTGACCCTCGCCCGCAAGGCCGGCCTGGCCCTCAGCCCGCGGCAGGTCTTCCAGTCGCCCACCCCGGCCGGACTGGCCGCGGCCGCCGGTGACACCGGGCACCCGGCCACGGCCGGGGCACCCGCCGACGACCCGCTGGGCGACGTCGGGCTCACCCCGGTCATGCGGTGGGCGGCCGGCCCCGACGGCTCCTACGGCGGCCTCGCCCAGGCCGTCCTCCTGGTGACGCCCGACGGCCTGACCGACGACGACGCCACCACCGTCCTGCAGACCCTCCTGGACCGGCACGACATGCTCCGCGCCCGGCTGGCGGACGACGGCAGCCACCTCACGGTCCCCGCCGAGGGCACCGTGCGCGCGAGCGACCTGCTGACCCGCGCCCCGGACACCGGCCCGCAGGGGCAGGTGGAGAGGGCGGCGGCCCGGCTGGACCCCAGGGCCGGACGGATGCTCCAGGCGGTGCTGCTCGGCACGGACCGGCTGCTCCTGGTCGCGCACCATCTCGTCGTGGACGGCGTGTCCTGGCGGATCATCACCGCCGAACTGGCCGACGCCTGGCAGGCCCTGCGGTCCGGGACAGCCACGCCCCGGCGGCGGAGGGGCACCTCGTTCCGCCGCTGGAGCGGCCTCCTGGCCGAGCAGGCCCGCACGCCGCGGCGGACGCGCGAACTGCCCTGGTGGACCGAGACGCTGGAACGCGGACGGCCCCTGCTGGACCAGGCCCTCGACCCCGCCCGGGACACCGCGGCGACCGTGCGGGAGGAGAGGCTCGTGCTTCCCGCGGACCTGACCGTCCCGCTGCTGACGACGGTGCCCGCCGCCTACCGGGCCGCCGTTCCGGACGTGCTGCTGAGCGCCTTCGCGGTGGCGGCGGCCGCCTGGCGCGAGGAGCGCGGCGACCTCGCCGGCCGCTCGCTCCTCGTCGGACTCGAAGGCCACGGGCGTGAGGAGGAACTCGCCGAGGGCGTCCACCTGTCGTCCACGGTGGGCTGGTTCACCACCCTCCACCCCGTCGCCGTCGACCCGGGCCCCCTCGACCTCGACGAGGCCCTGTCCGGCGGCCCGGCCGCGGGCACGGCCCTGAAGCGGATCAAGGAGCAGCTGCGCGCCGTACCGGACCACGGCATCGGCTACGGCCTGCTGCGCCACCTCAACCCCGCCACCGCTCCCGGGCTGGCCGAACGCCCGCATCCCCAGGTCGTCTTCAACTACCTCGGCCGGTTCACCGCCGCCGCCTCGGGCGCCGAACCCTGGGAACTGGCCCCGGAGGCGCCGGTGCTCGGCGTGCCGCCGGATCCCGGCCGGCCCGCCGCGTTCGGGCTGGAGATCAACGCCGTCGCCGTCGAACGGGCCGACGGGGTCCGGCTGCACGTCTCGGCCTGCGCTCCGCGGGCCTTCCTCGCCCCCTCCGCGACCCGCGCCCTGCTGACGCTGTGGGAGCGGGCGCTGCGCGGCCTCGTGCGGCACGCCGGCGACACCCCGGCGGGCGGACTCACCCCCTCGGACCTGCCCTTGGTGGCCCTGACCCAGGAGGACATCGAGGACTTCGAGCACGCCTTCGAGCAGAACGGCGACGACTTCGACGACTTCGACGACAACGACGGCTTCTGAGGGACAGCGGAGGAACCGGTGACGCAGCACCCCCCGACCGCGGACGAGCTGCTCCGTACGGTCACCGACACATTGGGCCCGGACACCCCGCCGGGCGACGACGACAGCCTCATAGCCTGGGGCCTGGACTCCATCACGCTGATGAGGATCGCCGGCTCCTGGCGCAAGCAGGGCGTCAAGGTCGGCTTCGCCGAACTCGCGCGCGAACCCACCCTGCGCGCCTGGCGATCCCTGCTCGCGTCCCGGGCCCCCGCCCATGCCGAGCCGGCCACCGAGGCCCGGGCCGAAGCCCCGCCCGAGGCCCCGGCCCCCGAACCGGGCGAGCCCTTCCCGCTCGCCGTGATGCAGCACGCCTACTGGATCGGTCGCGGCGACGACACCACCCTCGGCTCCGTCGCCGCCCATCTGTACGTCGAGTTCGACGGCTCCGGTGTCGACCCGGAGTGGCTCGACACCGCCGTACGGGCCCTGGTCCGGCGGCACGGCATGCTCCGGGCCCGGTTCACCGACGACGGCCGCCAGCAGATCCTGCCCGGACTCACCCGCCCGGCCACGACCGTCAACGACCTGCGGGACCTGGACGACGAGACCGCGGCGGCCGAACTGGAGGACGTCCGGCACTCCTCCTCGCACGCCCGGCTCGACGTCGCCGCCGGCGAGGTGTTCTCCGTGCAGCTCTCCCTGCTCCCCGAGGGCCGCAGCCGGCTGCACGTGGACGTCGACATGCTCGCCGCGGACGCCCTCAGCTACCGCGTCCTGCTCTCCGACCTCGCGCAGCTCTACCGCGACCCCGGCGCCGCCCTGCCACCGATCCGCACCAGCTACCCCGCCTACCTGGCGGAGCGGGCCGGACTGCGGCGGCTGAGCCGGGAGCAGGCGCAGCAGTGGTGGCGCAGGCGGGTGCCCGAGCTGCCCAGCGCGCCGGACCTGCCGCTGGTGCCCGAGACGGAACGGGCCGACCCGGCCCGGGTGACGCGCCGGCACCACTGGCTGCCGCCGGAGGAGAAGCGGCGACTGACCGCCCGCGCCCACCAGCACGGGCTGACCCCCGCCATGGCCGTCGCGACCGCCTTCTCGGAGGTGCTGGCCGCCCACAGCGGTCAGCCGCGCTTCCTGCTGAACGTCCCGATGTTCGACCGCCGCGGCTCCCACCCCGACACCGACCTGCTCGTCGGCGACTTCACCAGCTCGGTCCTGCTCGACGTGGACCTGGCCGAGCCGGCCTCGTTCACCGAGCACGCCCGCCGGCTCCAGGACCGGATGCACACCGATGCCGCGCACGCCGACTACTCCGGCGTGGAGGTGCTGCGCGACCTGACCCGGCAGCGCGGTGAACAGGTCCTCGCGCCCGTGGTGTTCACCAGCGCCCTCAACCTGGGAGAGCTGTTCGACGCGGATGTGCGCGACTCCTTCGGCACGCCGGTGTGGATCATCTCGCAGGGCCCGCAGGTGCTGCTCGACGCCCAGGTCACCGAGGTCGACGGCGGACTGCTCGTCAATTGGGACGTACGCGAGGACGCCTTCCCCGCGGGGCTGGTCGACGCGATGTTCGCCGCGTTCCACGGGCTCGTCACCCGGCTCGGCACCGAGGACGACGTCTGGGAGCGGCCGGTCCCCGCCCTGCTGCCCGAGGAGCAGTCGGCGGTGCGCGGGGCGGTGAACGCCACCGACGCCCCGCGCAGCCACCGCCTCCTGCACGAGGGCTTCTTCGCCCGCGCGGCCGAGCGGCCCGACGCGCCGGCCCTGCTGTGGGGAACGGAAGGCGCCCTGACCTACGGGGAGCTGGCGGACCGGGCCCTGCGCTGCGCCGCCGCCCTCGTGGACCGGGGAGTACGGCCGGGCGACACCGTCGCGGTCAGCCTCCCCAAGGGGCCCGGTCAGATCACCGCCGTCCTCGGCGTGCTGGCCGCCGGGGCCGCGTACGTACCGGTCGGCGTCGAGCAGCCCCCCGCCCGCCGCGACCGCATCCGCGCCACCGCCGGCTACCGCCTCACCCTCACCGACGGCCCCACCGACGGCCTCACCGGCAGGTCCACCGACGGGCCCCCGGGCGACCCCACGGCCGGCGACCGCCTGGCCGTCCCGGACGCGCTCGGTCACGACCCGCTGCCCGCACCCGTCCCGGTGGACGAGGAACAGGTCGCCTACGTCCTGTTCACCTCCGGCTCCACGGGCGAGCCCAAGGGCGTCGAGGTGCCGCACCGGGCGGCCATGAACACCATCGACGACCTCGACGTGCGCTTCGCCGTGGGCCCCGCCGACCGCTGCCTCGCCCTGTCCGCGCTCGACTTCGACCTCTCCGTCTACGACGTGTTCGGGCTGCTGAGCGCGGGCGGCGCGGTGGTGCTGATCGACGAGGCCGACCGCCGTGAGGCCCGGCCGTGGGCCGAGCTGGTGCGCCGGCACCGGGTGACGCTCCTCAACTGTGTCCCGCCCCTGCTGGACATGCTGCTGCTCGCCACCGGCCCCGGTGAGCTGACCGGACTGCGCGCGGTGCTGCTGGGCGGGGACCGGGTGGGCACCGACCTGCCCGGGCGGCTCGCCGAGCGGGCACCCGGCTGCCGGTTCGCCGGCCTCGGCGGCACCACCGAGACCGCCATCCACTCCACCGTCTGCGAGGTCGTGGACGCCCGGGTGCCCGCGCACTGGCGGGCCGTGCCGTACGGCACCCCGCTGCGCAACGTGCGCTGCCGGGTCGTCGACCCGCGCGGCCGGGACTGCCCCGACTGGGTGCCGGGCGAGCTGTGGATCGGCGGGGACGGCCTGGCGCTCGGCTACCGGGGCGACCCGGAGCGCACGGCCGCGAGGTTCACCGAGGCCGACGGCGTGCGCTGGTACCGCACCGGCGACCTCGCCCGCTACCGGCCCGACGGCACGCTGGAGTTCCTCGGCCGCCGCGACCACCAGGTGAAACTGCGCGGCTTCCGCATCGAACTCGGCGAGGTGGAGGCGGGACTCGCCGGGCACCCGGCGGTGCGGCGCGCCGTCGCGGGCCTGACGGACGGCCCCGGAGTCCAGCTGGCGGCCGCGGTGGCCGCCGGTCCGGGCACGACGGAGGAGGAGCTGCGGCGGTGGGCGCGAGCGGTGCTGCCGCCGCACATGGTCCCGGCCCGGATCGCCGTCGCCGCGGAGCTGCCGCTCACCGCCAACGGCAAACTCGACCGCCGGGCCGTCCGGGCGCTGTGGGAGACGCGCGGGCCGGGGGAGGAGGGGCACCGGGCACCCGGCAGCGCCCTGGAGACGGTCGTCGCCCGGGTGTGGGCCGACGTCCTCGGCGCCGCACACGTGGGCCTCGACGACGGGTTCTTCGCCCTCGGCGGGGACTCGGTGCTCGCCACCGTGATCGTGAGCCGGCTGCGGGAAGCCCTGGACACCTCCGAGGTGTCGGTGCGCGCCCTGTTCGCGACCCTCACGGCGGGCGGCATGGCCAAGTGGCTGGCCGCCGAGGAGCACACCCCGGGGCGTCTGGAACAGGTCGCCGCGCTCCACCTGGAGATCGAGGGCATGTCGGCGGAGGAGGTCGACTCGGCGCTGCGCGACACCTGACGGAGGCCGGAGCACCGGACCCGCAGGGCGTGTCGGGACAGCTCCCCGCCGTGCTCCACAACCGCAGGACCCTGGAGGATGTGCTGCACTGGGGCGGCGTGTTCC